>CAIXNB010000174.1 GCA_903920695.1 uncultured beta proteobacterium | reverse complement strand
TTGTCAAACCAATCAGCAGTTCGCCCATCGTGGCGTAGCCGTTGAGGTAAACGTCTTCGTGTTTGACGCTGCGCCAAAGCCGCTCCACAAAAATGTTGTCATACGTCCGGCCCCGACCGTCCATGCTGATGGCGATGTCCTCGCGTTTCAGAACGGCCGTGAATACATCACTGGTGAATTGACTGCCCTGGTCGCTGTTGAACACCTCGGGCTTGGCGTTTGAAACGGCACGCTTGTATCTCTGTATTTATTGGGGGTACAATTAAGTCATATTGACAGTAATCGAGTCCGCTGAATTCATCGTCTGGTCGGCCAAAGTCTGGAGCGATGATGAACGCGATGAATTTATAGACTGGATCAGCGAAGACCCGCTGGTGGGCGATGTGATACCGGGCGCCGGTCCACTGCGAAAGGTGCGCTGGTCGCGTCAAGGTGTTGGCAAGCGTGGTGGTGCTCGGGTGATCTATTTCAACCGGTTGGCCAGCGGTGAAATCGTGTTACTGCTGGTCCATGCAAAGACCAAATTTGACAACCTGCGGCCTGAATTTTTGGTGAAACTGAAGGAGCGTTTTGATGGGCAAACTTAAGACCGTGATCGACCCCGAAGTCGCCGAATTCGAGGAGGCGCTGCTGCGCTCGATAGACCAAGCACATCGTGGCGAATTTGCTAACGTGCACACGCCGAAGCAGATCATGGCGCGTCGCGGCCGTCCGGTGGGCAGTACCAAGCCAGACACGAAGGTGTCGATCAAGTTGCGCCTGGATCCCGATGTGGTGGCGGCGTTGCGTGCCTCCGGGCGGGGCTGGCAGACCCGGGTGAATGACCTGCTGCGCGAGCGGGTGGTGACTGCCGCCTGACACTTCCCGCAGTGGGGTGAGTTGATCCCGCGCTTCAAAAGCGATCTGGGTGCTGCCGCCTCATGTGTGATTTTGAAAGTAGAAAATGAGAGTAACCTGCTTTCACTTTCACTGTCAAAATGCCGCCTGAAGGTGCGGGGCGGGAAACCCTGTCACCATAAGCAAAAACGAACTGAAAGCGCAACCGGACGAAAGTCGTTCGCTTGGTCAGATTTGGAATCCGAGCAAGGCTGCTTGCGCCATTTCGAGAAGGCTGAGCGGCAAGCGATGGCGGCTTGAGGGGTCTCGTTAAAGTTGACGACACCTATCGTACGAATTGCGTCCGAATAAAAGACGAAAGCCCCAATGAACGAATTCACCGGGGTCTGGTTTTAGAAACGGTGACTGATTCCAGCTTGTTTCATGATTGCATTGGCAGTATGGCGTGAAGGGCAGTTGAACGGGACGGTGGTGTTGATTGACCCATTACCCCATATCTCATGCGAGCCCTTTGCGCTTCGCACCAATGAAAAACCCTGCTTTCGCAGGGCCTCGATGATCAGAGCGTAGTAGCCCTTCAAGCGGCGCAAAGCGCTTCCGGGGAAAAGCTCAAGCGTGGCGTGGTTTTGACTTGCTGACCTTACAGGGCGAGCTCCATCAGTCCATCAATGCCAAGTTTTGCTTCGTGCAGCAACTCGTCGATGGTGTTGCCGGCGACAATCAACCCGTCCAGGTCCGGGCTGGTAGTCCAGTAGCTTTTGACTTCAGGGTCATAGTGCACGTCGACCCGCACCAGCATCGGAATGCCTGCGCGTGCGGCAATCTTCCAACCTGGCAGTCCAACTCTGTACATCTATTTTCCTTTGCCGTGTAAGACGTTTTGCACTATATCACGCACGGCGGTACTCGTGGATTTCTGCTGTCAGGACTTGGGCTTTGTCGGTCAGCATGTCAGCAACTTCACGTCAACGTCAAGGACCTCGGCCGCATCGGCAACCTGGCGCTGACTGTCGCGGACCTTGGCGCAAACCTTCGCCAATTCGCGCAGCGCGGCCTGTTCCTTGCGCCTGGCAGCGGTCAGGCGTTGCGCTGCATCACTGGCGGCGTCGCGGACCCTGCAGGACTCTCTGTAGGTCGGTGCATACGGGTTGAACTGGTTGTCGCCAAAGGCTTTCAAGGCATTTTCATTGCGGCGCTTTTCTGCACCAATCGCGCGGCGGTTCTGGTAGGCGCTGCTCCAGCGAAGTGCCGCAGTCAGGATTTCATGGTCGGTCATGTTGATGCTTTCGGTTTGGTTAAAGATGGGCCACGGGCGCGTCAGGATGGGCTGTGGCGGGTTTTTCTGGTTGTGGTGGGGCTGTTGATGCAGGCGAGTGATTCAATTCGCGCAGCACGTCCCGTAAGTCGCGGGCCACAAAGGCGACGCCACCAGCGCTGCGGATGCGATCAAGAAAAACGGCCTGCTCTGGTCGCAGCTTGCCACGGGGTGCTTTGACTTCGACACCCAGCAGGCGGCCGTCACGCAACTGACCCAGCACATCAGGGCATCCGACAAACCCGAAGCGAACGAAGCGGGAACCCATGCGGACGGCGCCTGAGTTCATCCGTTCGCACCATGAAACGGCGGGGTGGGTCTTGAGCGCTTTCATGACCTCGATCAGCGCGGCGGCTTCCTGGCGGCATATCGGCACCCTGGTCTTGCTGATTTCCTGTCCCAGCAGGTCGAACTCGGGTAAACGTGCGGCTTGCATCTTGCGGGAACGCTTGCGGACCTTGGCACCAGCGGGTGATTTCTCAGTCATGGCAGTGGTCTCCCGGCGTCCGGGTTTGGCTCAGGTACAAAAGGTACACCCTAACCTCGGCGCTCAAAATATCTGACCCACCTGTGCTCACCGAAAGCTGACCCACTGACTGCGCGCTTGTCTGTGGTCGGTCGGGAACGAAGGAAGTCAAGTTGAGGTGTGGCGGCTGCATCTGCCCCGCTGTGGTACGCAGCTCACTGCGCTTTGCGAGGCGACTTGGGGGTTTTTTGCGCAGTCTGGGGTGTACTGGGCGGCACCGGTGACGCATCAACGGGTGCAGGAGCGCGCAGCGACGCTCCCTCGATGCGAACGGTGATGCAGTGGTGTTGAAGCCTGTCGAGCAAGGCGTCCACCAGCGCCTTGTTGTTGAACAGTTCGTACCAGCTTGAGTATTC
>CAIXNB010000173.1 GCA_903920695.1 uncultured beta proteobacterium | reverse complement strand
TGGCATAGGGACTGCCAGCAACGGCCGCCGTTGCCACCGTACCTGGGCTGGTCTCGGTAACGCTGCCCACGGTGTCACCATTGACCAGACCGGCGGCGGTAAAGGCCGATGGCGTGACGGTTTGGCCGTAGGCCTTGGATACGTTCGATGCAGTGACGGTCAGGCTGGCTGGGTTGATGGTCAGCGTGCCGTTCGCCAGCGTAGGAAAGTCGTAATTGGTAGCCGTCAGCGTGCCGGCCCCAGCCGTGATCACGACGCCGCCGACACCGGTGCCGACAACCGCAGTAGTTGATGCGCTGCCGGTTCCACCGAAACCTGTCGCGGTAACCGCAGTTTCGCCGTTGACAAAGCCGCTCACGGTCGTGCTCAGCGCCGGGTTTGGCGCACCGTAGGTGCGGCTCTTGTCGTCTGCCGTGACCGTGAGGTGGGCCGGATTGATCGTCAACGTGCCATTGGCGTAGCCGATGATGTAACCCTTCTGGTTGGAGTACTGTCCGCTTGGCGTGATGGTGTAGCTCCCAACCGAAGTGCCGCCGCTGCTGTAGCTCAATGCGCCAAGCAGGTAGGCGGGGTTGGTGGTCGTGGAGTAGCTGACGCCGTTGCCGCCCGAATAGGCGAGTCCGTTGTAAATCTTGCTGTCGTTGTTGGCCGTCACCGTGAGTGGCGTCATGAAGTGCCGCAGCAGCGGATAGCTGATGTTTTCGTACATGAACCAGGTGTTGACGAAGTTCCAGGTCGGACCACTGAGGAAATTGGCTGCGGTCGATGAAGTAAAGTTGAGTTGGGCCTTCATCTGCGCCGTTGTCATGCCGAAGCCACCCCCGGCTGAAGCTGCCTGGCCTGATGTCGTGGTGTCCCAGTAGCTGTGGACTACCACAGCTCCGCTGCTTCCCATCAACCCGCCGACACCGGCGCCGATAGCGGTCACCAAACCAGCGGCGTAGGTGTTGCTGACGGCGCCTGTTGTGTTGCTCCCCACCAGCCCGCCTGTGCTGGCAGAGCCGGCACCGTTATTGGTCACGTTGCCCGTGGCGTAGCTGTCCGTGACAGTCGCGGTGGTGTTGCTCCCCAGCAGCCCGCCGACACCGGCACCGCCAGCAACGGTGCTGCTCACGCTGCCGGTGGCGAAACTCTCTTTGACTGAACTGAGAGCACCGTTGCTCCCGACCAGTCCGCCGACGCTGGCACCGCCAATGGACGTTACGCTGCCCGTGGCGTAGTTGTAGCTGAGCAGACTGGCTGCACCGTTACTTCCGATCAGCCCGCCGATTCCCGGCTGGCCCACCGTGCCGTTCACAGAGCCCGTGGCATAGCTGTCGCTGACTGCGTTGCCCGCGCCATTGCTACCGATCAGTCCGCCAGTGCCAGCATCACCGCTTACGCTGCCGGTGTTAAAACTGTTGCTGACCGTGACGCCTGCGCCACTGGTTCCAATCAGTCCGCCGGTACCAGCATCACCGCTGATGCTGCCACCCACAAGGCCGACGTTGCGAATAGTGGAGGTTCCAGCAGCGACCTGTCCAAACAGGCCGACGTTGGCGGTCCCGGTTCGATTGATGGTGAGCCCGGTGACGGTATGCCCCAGACCATCAAAGGTGCCGGTGAAGACACCGATAGGCAGGAAGCCGGCACCCGCGTTCCAGCCAGAGGTGGCTGCAGCAGGGATGTCGGCGCCCAAAGCGTAATTCTTGGCCAGGTTGGCCGCGCTGCCGTTGATGCCCTGCAAGTCAGTGCCGGTGATGCTGCCGGGTGCACCCAGGGTGTCAATCACGGTGATGGGAAGGGCGTTGATACTCAGAAAGGTCGCGCCCGAGCGCGCCGGAAAATCGACCCGACCGGTGAAGCCGTCGGCATTCATTCCAACCTTCACCGTACCGCCAAGCACGCCAAGGTCCGCACCATTGGCGGTGGCAGTGTTCAAGGCCAATGAGGAGGTGCCGGAGGCCGTCATCACGGCGTTGATGTTGATGTTGCGCGCTGCAGTCAGCGTCAGCAGATTGGCGCTCCAGCTGACCGCTGCGTTGACGTTGATGTCGCCGCTGCCACCGGCGCTGCCGCTGCTGCTCAGGATGGTGATGGGACCGCCGGCGAGATTGCCGCTGAGCGTGCTGCCGGAGATATTGCCGCCGCTGGCCGCGATGGTGAAGTCGGCCGGATCGATCAGCCAGTGACCGCTGCTGCCCTGAGCAGATCGTGTCGTCACGCTGGTGCTATCGGAAATATTGACATGCGCCGCTGAAGTTTCAACCAGGCCACCCGAGCCACCCTTGGGTGCGCCAGCATCGAGCGTGCCGCCGACATTGAGCGTGCCGCTTTGCATATCACCGAGCAGCCGGATCATGCCCTGGTGGTTCTCAATGGTTTGTGCCTGGATCACGCCGGTGTTGTTGACGGCGCTCTGCAACAGTGCGCCAGCTGATTGGGCCGACAGCAGAACCTGTCCGCCATCCGCCTGGATCAGGCCGCCGTTTTGCGCCAGTGCGTTCAGCGCACCCTGGCTCACGCTGACGTGGAGCAGGCCGTCGCCGGCGACGTCGAGCGTCATGGCGCTGCCAGCGGCCAGCGCCACGCTGCCAAGCCGGGCCTGGATGACGCCGCCGTTGGTGACGTTGGCACCGAGCAGCGCTACATAGCCGCCATCGGCCTGAATCGACCCTTGATTCAGCACGGAGGCCGTGCTGTTGCCGGCGAACTGGTAGCGGCCGGCCATGAAGTCGCTGTCGGTGACATTGAGCGTGGAGGCTACCAAGCCGGCGGTATTGACCGATGCGCCGCGACCGAACAGGATGCCGTTCGGGTTGACCAGAAACACCTTGCCATTGGCCGTGAGGCTGCCAAGGATGTTGGAGGGGTCAGACCCCAGCACGCGGTTGAGCAGCACCGAACTGCTGTTGGGCTGCAACACGCGCACGGCCTCGCCGGTGGCGATGTTGAAACTCTGCCAGTTGATGGCCGCATTCTGCGTCGACTGGTTGATGGTGGTGCTCAATGCACCGCTGCTGATGCTGGCCGCGCCCGCGACCACGGCGCCGCCGGTGGGCAGCGCGTAGACCGTCGCGCCAAGCGACAACAGCACGCAGGCCGCCAGCGTTTGCAGGCAAAAGTGCACGCCGGTGCCCGGGCTGCGCATGCCCGACGAAGTCTTCTTGCCAGCGCTGCTGGCGATCTCGGAAACGGCGACAAACGTGCCGGTGCTCTCGTTCCAGAGCGAGCGGAAATTACAGTTCATGAGGTGACTCCAATATTCTTGAAAATGCGTGTGCGTTGGTGACCGAGGGCCGGACTCAGAAATATTTCACGGCCTGGATCCAGAAGCGGCCCGAGGCATCCGGTGCCGAGCGTGCCACTTCATCACCCAGCTTGAATGCGTAGTAGGCGCGCACCATGAAGTTGTTGTTCTCGGACCAGTTGAGTCCAACACCGGCGCCACTGAGGGTTCTGCGGTTCTCGCCGCCGGTCCAAGGCGCCTTGTTGATGTCAACGCTGCCGGTATCGACAAAGCCGATCAATTGCAATTGGCCCGGCGCCTTGTCCGACAGCATGGGCAGTTGCAGGCGGGCTTCTAGCGTCAGCACATAGCCTTGGTCAGCGTAGGCCTCACCTTCGGGGTAGGCGCGCACGGCGTACATGCCGCCCAGCTCCATCTTCTCCGAGACGTCCAGATTCTTCGAGGCCAGTTGGCCGCTGATGCCGGCAGAAACCGAGAATGCATCGGTCACGCCCTGTACACGTGTGGCGCTGAAAGCGAGTTTATTGAAGTGCCCGTTGCTTTGCGCCGTGGCCGCATCAATGGCCTGCATCGCGGAATTCTGCAGGTCGATATTGCCGCTCGACCAGTTGAGTGCGTAGACACTGTTGCCGCCACGGTCGGCGTGGTCACCATGAAGATTGGCCACCAACACTTGAGCGCGCTTGTCAACGCTGCTACCGGTCGCGTCCACCAGGTCTTCAAAGCGCTTGCTGTCAAGCGTCAGCCCGACGTAGAGATTGCTTCTGCGCGAGCGCATCACCGGGTAACTGCCGTAGAGGCTGGCGACCTGTTGCGTGCCGTGCGCCCCCAGGCTCTCGAACTCCTGACCCAATTCATAGCGCAAGGCGCTGTAGGCGACGCCGGCCGTGGCCTTGCCGAACTGCATCTGGTAGGCACCACGAACGTAATTCAGACCCGAGCCCGAAGTCAGGGCGCGCAGGCTGGCGACGTCGCCGTGACCGGCTGGCTCATTGAGGTTGACGGTGGCGCCGATGCGGTTGGCGCCGGTATAGCGGTTGCCGGCATTGTCGGCATCGATGCTGCCATTGACGCGCGGACCCTGGTTCAGGTCCACCAGCAGGTCTGAAGTTCCTGCGGCACTTCCCGGAACGAGGGTCGAGCTGACCTTGACGCCGGGCAGATCAGACAGCAGCAGCAGGCGACTCTCCAGCGGCGCCGAGAGCACCGGGTCACCACTGTTGATGCCGCCGAGCAGGTCGTTAGCCAAGCCATTGGAGACATTCGTCTGGTTGCGCAGCACGACCTGGCCGTAGTGGCCTTCGATCACGGCAATCGACACGACGCCATCCTGAATGTCCTGCGCCGGCAGATAGGCTTGGGCAACAAAGTAGCCGTTGCGATGGTAGTGGTCGGCGATGGCGCCGGCCATGCGGCGCAGGTCCGTCAGCGTCAGCAGGCTGCCACTCTGGAAACCGGTCAACGCCAGCAGTTGCGCCTCGCTGTAGGCCTGCGCGCCGGTGATCTGAAGGCGGGTGACGGTGATGGTGACGCTGTCGGCGCTCGCGTTGGCCGGTGTGCCAGCGGGCTCGACATCGACGCGCGGCACGAGGCTTGGCTGCCGCTGTGGCGTCGGCGGAATCTGTTGCATCTGGCCACCGGCATTTGGAAACTGCTGGGCGAATAAGCTTGGGCACAAAGCCATCAGGACACAGGGGATGAGGTAAGTTTTTTTCATTCTTGGCTTTCAAAAATAGGTGATTGGGAAACCAAACCTTGGACGGATTCTGAAATGCAGCCGATGGGCCGGTCTGTGTGTTGGCACACCAAGCAAGAACTTCTTTCGGTGCACCGGACGAGCCAAGGCAGTTGTCGCCGTCAAGCTTTGTTTTGCGCCTGTGTTCGTTGCCGCACAGTCTGATTCCACTTGTGGCCTTATGGTCAATTCCGATTCACGGATCGTGAACAGGTGTTGGACGTTTCCATGCGTGCCCGGTGTGATCTGCGAAGCTTTCAACCACTGGAGTTCGATATGAAAAGCAAAGCCGTCATTTCCGCCACCCGAGACTGGCGTTCGCACCGCCTGAGCGCAGCGCCGCGCGGCGACCACTGGGTGCAGACCGGCAATGGCGACGTGCTGGTGGCGATTGCCGCTGGTGTCATCCTGCAGTTGTTGCTAAACAACTGAGGCCATGGTGACCGAGCTGCCAGTCGCGGCGCACGACAAGCCGGCGCCCCCGGCCAGCGCTGGCGCGATGCCGCCCAAGCCGTGGCGCAAGCGCGCGCTACTCCTGGGCGGCGCAGCGCTGCTGCTGGCGCTGGGCTACTACGGCTGGCGCACCTGGCTGGCCCCGGCTGATCCCGCCGCCAGTGTGCTCACGGCCGTCGTGACCCAGGGCGATCTGGAGGACACGATCACCGCCACCGGCACGCTGCAACCGAAAGAATTCGTCGATGTCGGCACCCAGGTCTCGGGCCAGATCAAGCGCCTGCTGGTTGAGATCGGCGCGGTCGTGAAAGCGAAGGACCTGCTGGCAGAAATCGACCCATCGGTCTACCAGTCCAAAGCCGACGCGGACAGTGCCCAGTTGCGCAACCAAGCGGCGCAACTGACCGACAAGCAGGCGCAATTGGTGCTGGCGGAGTTGCAACTGACGCGCCAGACCAACATGATGCGCGACGAGGCGAGCACAGCCGAGGCCTTGCAGAGTGCCGATGCCGGCGCGCGTTCAGCGCGTGCACAGGTGCTGAGCGTCAAAGCGCAGATGGAGCAGACCGCCTCCACCCTGCGTGGCGATGAGGCGAACCTGAGCTACACCAAGATCTACGCGCCGATTGCCGGCACCGTGGTCTCGCAGGCCGCCAAGCAGGGCCAGACCCTGAATGCGAACCAGCAGGCACCGATCGTGATGCGCATTGCCGATCTCTCGGTCATGACAGTGCAGGCGCAGGTATCGGAAGCCGATGTGCCCAAGCTCACGGTTGGCATGGACGTCTACTTCACCACGCTCGGGGGCAGCAGCCGGCGCTACTACGGCAAGCTGCGTCAGATTCCGCCGACACCGACGGTAGTCAACAACGTCGTGCTGTACGACGCCTTGTTTGAGGTCCCCAATCCGAAGCAGGAGTTGATGACCCAGATGACGGCACAGGTGTTCTTCGTGCTCGCCAGTGCCAAGAATGCGGTGCAGGTGCCCTTGACGGCGCTGCACCCGGTCACCTCAGCGAGCAAGCCAGGCAGCGGCGCACGCGCCGGACGCTCGGCGCAAAGTGCCGATCCGCGCAGCCAGTATCGCGCCGGGCTGGCCCAGGTCAACGTGGTGGACAAGTCTGGCAAGCTCACGCTGCGTGAGGTGCAGGTCGGCGTCATGACGCGGGTCGCGGCGCAAATTCTCAAGGGGCTCTCGCCCGGTGAAACCGTGGTCATCGGCACCAAGGCCGCGCCCAAGGCCGATGCGCCGGCCACAGCCAACGCGATGACCGCCGGCCAGGGCCAGGGTCAAGGACAGGGTGGGCCGCATTGAACCGGGACAGCGCTGGCGCCAGCAGCGACGCGGCACCGACTGCGGCGGTGCCGGTGATCGAACTGCAGGACATCAAGAAGACCTACCTCAGCGGTGACCTCGACGTTGAAGTCCTGCACGGCATAAGCCTGAAGATCTACCCCGGCGAGTTCATCGCCATCATGGGCGCATCGGGCTCGGGCAAGACCACCCTGATGAACATCCTGGGTTGCCTGGACCGCCCCACGGCGGGCAGCTACCGCTTCATGGGCGAGGACGTGGCGGGCTTTGGCCGCGACGATCTGGCGCGCCTGCGGCGCGAGGCCTTCGGCTTCGTTTTCCAGAGCTACAACCTGATCGCCACCGCAACCGCCGTGGAAAACGTGGAGGTGCCCGCGATCTACTCTGGTGTGCCGCCGCAGGAGCGGCTGGCGCGCGCCAAAGAACTGTTGACAACGCTGGGCTTGGGCGAGCGTCTGGGCCATCGCCCGAGCCAGCTCTCCGGCGGACAGCAGCAGCGCGTGTCGATTGCACGTGCGCTCATGAACGGCGGGCGCATCGTGCTGGCCGACGAGCCGACCGGGGCCCTCGACACGCAAAGCGGCGTCGAGGTGATGGCGCTGATGAAGGACTTGTCGAGCAAGGGCCACACCATCATCCTGATCACGCACGCGCTCGAAGTGGCCCAGCAGGCGCAGCGCATCATCCACATAAAGGACGGCCTGCTGGTGGACGACAGCGGACCCAGTCACCCCGATACGGCGGCCGACCAGTCCGCGGCCAGCGGCAGCGACCGTGGCGGTGACTTCACAGGTGGCCTGCTGGAAGCGGCGAAGACCGCCGTGCGCGCCTTGTACTCCAATCTGTTTCGCACCGTGCTCACGCTGCTGGGCATCGTCATCGGCGTTGGCTCGGTCATCACCATGCTGGCCATCGGCGATGGCGCCAAACAGGCCGTGCTCACGCGCATCAGCGCCATGGGCACCAATCTGCTGCTGGTGCGCCCGGTGGCGCCAAACCGCCGTGGCGGCGGCGGCACGGTCGCCACCCTGACGGCCGACGATGCCGTGGCGCTGTCGGCCTTGCCCAATGTGCTGGCCGCGGTGCCGGAACTCGGCGGCTCGGTGACGGTGCGCGTCGGCAATGCGGATTACCAGACCACAGCCACCGGCACCACCGCCACCTTTCCGACGGCGCGCAGTTGGCCGCTGAACAAGGGCATCTTCTTCTCGGACGAAGACGTGCGCAGTTACGCGGCGGTCGTGGTGTTGGGCCAGACCGTGGTCGACAACCTGTTCGGCAAGGATGAAGACCCGATCGGCAAATACGTGGTGCTGAACAACGTGATGTTCCAGACCATTGGCGTCATGTCCGCGCGCGGCGCAGCGGCCGGCGGGCAGGATCAGGACGATGTCGTGATGCTGCCGCTGACGACCGGCAGCCTGCGCCTGTTCGGCGCGCGCTTTCTGCGCAACGTCACGGTGGCGGTCGATGACGTGGAACTGATCGACGCCACCCAGGACGCCGTCACGGCCCTGCTGCAACAGCGCCACGGCGTGCTCGACTTCCAGATCCGCAACATGGCCTCGATCATCGAGACCGCGTCCGAGACACAGAACACGCTGACCGTGCTGCTGGCCTCGGTGGCGGCGATCTCGCTGCTGGTCGGCGGCATTGGCGTCATGAACATCATGCTGGTCAGCGTGACCGAGCGCACGCGCGAGATCGGCATCCGCATGGCAACCGGCGCGCGCATGCGCAACATCCTGCAGCAGTTCCTGACCGAGGCGCTGTTTGTCTCGGTGCTGGGCGGCGCCATCGGTGTTGTGCTCGGCATGCTCGCGGCGCTGGCGATCAATGCCTTTGGCACGCCGATCCAGTTCTCGCTCTCGCCAGTGCTGCTGGCCTTTGGTTGCGCCCTGGCCATCGGGCTGGTCTTTGGCTACTTTCCGGCGCGCAAGGCGGCGCAGGTCGATCCCGTGGTCGCATTGGGGAAATGATGAAAACAAATGCTCGCCGCTTGACGGCTGCGCTGTCCGCTCTGACCCTGGTGTTGCTGCTGGGCGCCTGCGCCACGGCGACCGACGCGCCGACGCACCCGGCGCCCTTGCCAGCGGCCTATGTCGAGTCTGAATCGGGCGCGAAAGCCGCACCGGCGGCCGACTGGTGGCGCGGCTTTGGCTCGGCCGAACTCTCCTCCCTGATCGACGCAGCATTGATCACCAATCCCGATTTGCAAATGGCGGCTGAGCGCGTGCGCCAGGCGCAGGCACAGGCCGTGGTGGCCAACGCCTCGCTGTTTCCCGCGCTGGCCTTCGGTGCCGGGGCAGCCCGGCGAGAAACGCGCGGTGGTGATACCGGCGACGCTGGCAGCAGTTCTTTCAACGCCACACTCAACGCCAGTTACGAAGTCGATCTGTGGGGCCAGAACCGCTCCGCAGCGCGCTCGGCTGAATTTGCCCTGCGCGCCACGCGCTTCGACCAAGAGACGGTGCGCCTGAGCCTCATCAGTGGCGTGGCATCGGGCTACTTCCAGTTGCTCGCCGTGCGCGAACGCCTTCGCCTGGCGCAGGAGAACTTGGGCATTGCGGCTCGCGTCCTCAAGGTGGTGCAGGTGCGCGCCGACAACGGCGCCGTGTCTTCGCTCGACGTGGCGCGCCAGCAGACGGCGCTGCTAGCGCAGCAGGCCGCGCTGTTGCCGCTGGCCTTGCAGGAGCGCCAACTTGGCTTTGCGCTGGCCGTGCTGATGGACCGCGCGCCGCAGAACTTTTCGGTGGGCGCCGCACCGCTGATGACGCTGGGCGTGCCCGATGTGGGCGCCGGCCTGCCGTCGCAATTGTTGCTGCGCCGGCCCGATCTCGCCAGCATGGAGGCGCAACTGGCCGGCGCCAATGCCAATGTGGCCGTGGCCCGTGCTGCGCTGCTGCCCTCGATCTCCCTGACCGGATCGGCCGGTGCGGCCAGCGCAACGCTGGGCGAACTGGTCAGTGCGCCGGCGTTGACGTTTGCGCTGGGAGCCTCGCTGCTGCAACCGATCTTCGACGGCGGTCGCCTGCGCGCCCAGGTGGACGTGGCGGCGTCGCAGGAACGCAGTCTGGTGCTCGGCTATCGCAAGGCGATTCTGGCGGCACTGGTGGAAGTCGAGAGCGCGCTGGCCGCGCGCAGCCGCTACGGTCAGCAGGAAGTGCTGCTGACGCAGGCGCAGCAGCAGGCGGCGCAGATCCTGCGGCTGGCGCAGGTGCGCTACCGCGAAGGCAGCGACGACCTGCTGGTGCTGCTCGATGCGCAGCGCACGCTGTTCCAGGCCGACGATCAACTGGCGCAAATCCGCCAGAGCCGCTTACAGGCCACGCTGGACCTGATCAAGGCGCTGGGCGGCGGTTGGCAATCGGATTGAATGCGGTCGCTGTGTGCGCAAGTGCACAGAGCCAGCGCGGCGAATTGCCTAGCATGGGGCTGGTACTTCGATACCTCGGTGTCGGAGCAATGGGTTCGGTTGTCGAACCCGGTGGCCGCGTGACGGGGTATTGCGCGATCACGATCCCCACCCCATGAATTGGAGTCGCTATGAAGGGTTTTGTGCAGAATATTGAAGACCTCGCCGTGCGCAACGACAAGTTTCGCCAGGTGCTCTACACCGCAAAGAATTGCCAACTTGTTCTCATGGCCCTCAAGCCGAATGAAGACATCGGTATGGAAATTCACAAGCTCGACCAGTTCTTCCGCGTCGAAGCGGGCAGCGGCGAGGTCATACTCGATGGCGTCCACACGCCGATCAGTAACGGCTTTGCCATCGTCGTGCCAGCCGGCACCCAACACAATGTGGTCAACACCGGTGCTGTGCCGATGAAGCTCTACACCTTGTACGCACCGCCGAACCACCGCGACGGCGTGGTACACCTGACGCGTGCCGATGCGATGCAGGACAAGGAACACTTCGATGGAAAGACGAGCGAATAGCGGGCATGCGCAAGCCTGCGGCCGCTGCGCCCCTGCCGGGCGAGAACGAGCAGATCAGCCAGAACATCCATGCGGTGCTGGACTTCTATACGCGTGAAGATGAAAAGATAAGCTACTGGCAGCGCGTGCTTGAGCGCATCAGCTGTGTCATCGGCCAGCCGGCGTTTCTGGGGTTCATCCTGCTGTTCGTGGCGCTGTGGATTGCGGCCGACCAGGCCACGCCGTGGCTCGGGCTGGCCGAGTTCGATCCGGCGCCGTTCTTCTGGCTGCAGGGTCTGGTCGGCCTGGGCGCGCTCTTTACCACCACCATTGTCCTGACGCGGCAGAATCGGATGGCCAAAGTGGAGGAGCAGCGCGCGCATCTGGACCTGAAGGTGACGCTGCTGACCGAGCAGAAAGTCGCCAAAGTGATTGAACTGCTTGAGGAGTTACGCCGCGACCTGCCCAATGTGCACAACCGCGACGATCCCGAAGCCGTCTCACTCAAGCAGTCGATGAACCCCGATCTGGTACTGGCCGCGCTCGACGAGCGCGGCGATCTGAGCGAAGCCGCAAAGACGCCGCCTGAGGTGGAGCAGAACACAGTCGGCCATTGAGTGTTTCATAAGCCATGACAAGTCCAAGGCGTCATTGCGGGCCCCGACCCGCAATCCATGCTGCGCGTGCCACTGCCGAAATGCATGGATCCCGGATCGGGTCCGGGATGACAACGGTTCATGGAGAGCGCAACGCGGCAATCCGACCTCCAATCGTCATGCCGGACCTGATCCGGGGACGCAATGACTGGAATGTCATCCCGGACCCGATCCGGGATCCACTGCCACACGGGTCATGGATTGCGGGTCGTGGCCCGCAATGACGCGTCCAACGAGTGCAAAAAATGCACCAAGGCCTCAGCATTCGGCCCGAGCATCTGGCGCGCATCGACCCAGGTATCGAACTGGGTGGCGCTGACAAAGCCCAGTGCCAGCGCCGCTTCGCGCAAGGTGCTGCCCGCACTTTGCGCCTGCTTGGCGATCTGTGCGGCGCTGTCGTAGCCGATGTGCGGTGTCAAGGCCGTGACCAGCATCAGCGACTGCTCAAGCAATTGCTGCACGCGCACGGCATTGACCTCAATGCCGGCCACGCAATGCCGGCTGAAGCTGCGCATGGCGTCGCCGAGCAGGCGCAGGCTGTCGAGCGTGTCGAGTGCAATCAGCGGTTTGTAGACGTTGAGTTCGAAGTGACCCTGGCTGGCAGCAAAGCCGATGGCCGCGTCGTGACCCATGACCTGGGCGCAGACCATGGTCAGCGCCTCGATCTGGGTCGGGTTGACTTTGCCTGGCATGATGGAACTGCCCGCTTCGTTTTGCGGCAGCAGCAGTTCGCCCAAGCCAGCGCGGGGACCGCTGCCCATGAGCCGGATGTCGTTGGCGATCTTGGTCAGGGCGATGGCCAGCATCTTCAGGCTGGCATGAAACGCCACCAGCGCCTCAAAGCCGGCCATCGCGGCAAACAGGTTGTCGGCCTGCACCAGGGGCAGTTCAAGTTGGCGCGCCAGCCTTGCCGCCACGCGCTTGCCGAATTCGGGGTGCGTGTTCAGGCCGGTGCCAACGGCTGTGCCGCCGATGGCCAGCGCCTGCACCGCCACTTGCGCGTGCCGGATGCTTTCCTCGCACAGCGCGAGCTGTGCCACATAGCCGCCGAACTCCTGGCCCAGCGTCAAGGGCGTGGCGTCCTGCAAATGGGTGCGGCCGATCTTGATGATGGCGTCAAACGCTGCGGCCCGCGCGCTCAGTGCGCCGTGCAATTCGGCCAGGGCCGGCAGCAGAGACTGTTTTGTCAGCAACGCCACTGCAATGTGCATGGCACTGGGGAACACATCGTTAGACGACTGCCCCAGGTTCACATCGTCATTCGGGTGAATTGCTTGCACAGTCTCGCTGCCGCTGCTCAGCGCACGCGTCGCCAGCGTGGCCACGACCTCGTTGACGTTCATATTGCTCTGCGTGCCGGAGCCGGTCTGCCAGACCGAGAGCACAAATTCATCATTGAATGCGCCGCTGGCGACGCAGCGCGCGGCATCTTCAATGGCCCGCGCCTTGCCTGCGTCCAGCAGGCCCAGCTCGCGGTTGACGCCGGCGCCCGCCCACTTGATCCAGGCCAGCGCATGGATCACTTCCAGCGGCATGCACTGCGCGCCGATGGCAAAGAAGTGCAGACTGCGTGCGGTCTGAGCGCCCCACAACGCGTCGGCCGGCACCTCAATCGGCCCGAAGCTGTCGGACTCAGTGCGTGTCGCGTTCATGGCGCGCGTTAAGCGAGGGCTAGGGTTTCAGCGTCGCAAATAGGGTGATTTCGGCAACGCTGGCCAGCGCCTTGGACAAGGGGCACTCGCGCTTGGCGGTGGCGGCGATTTCCTGGAACTGCACCGCGTCGATGCCAGGCACCTGCGCCTCCAATGTCAGCGTGATGCGGTCGATGACAAAGGCATCGCCTTGCTTGGTCAGGCGCACGCTGGCCCGGGTGTCGATACTGGCCGTGGTCAGGCCGAGCTTGTCGCAGGCAAAGGAAAATGCCATGGTGAAGCAGGCGGCGTGGGCCGCGCCGAGCAGTTCTTCGGGATTCGTGCCACGCCGGTCGTCTTCGAAGCGGCTGGCGAAGCCATAGGGATATTGTTGCAGCGCACCGGTCTCGGTGCTGATGGCGCCCAGGCCTGACTTGCCGCGGCCGGTCCATTTGACGGTGGCTACTTTTTCGTTCATGGTGAGTGTCCTTTTTGGATGGTGGTGAAAGATGTACGGCTTCAGGCGCCGGGGCCGCAATCCATGCAGTGGTCGACGACGCCGGGTCCGATGTGCAACTGCTGGTTGAGGTCGCGCAGCGCGCTGCGCAAGCCCTCTTCGATAACCGGGTGGTAGAACGGCATTTCCAGCATGCTCGATACCGTCATGCCTTGCTGCACGGCCCAGGCCAGCAGATGCCCTATGTGCTCGGCCGCCGGGCCGAACATCTCGGCGCCAAGAAACAGGCCGGTGCCGTGTTCGGCATAGACCTTGAGCAGGCCCTTGTTGCGCAGCATGACCCGACTGCGGCCCTGATCCTCAAACGACACGACGCCGACCGCGAACCGGTCCTTGAATTGCGCGCCGAGTTGTTCCAGATTGAGGCCGACCGATGCCACTTGCGGGTCGGTGAAAACGATGGCCAGACTGGCGCGGCGCAAGCCCGGGCGGATGTCGGGGTAGCGACCGGCATTGTCGCCAGCGATGCGACCCTGATCGGCCGCCTCGTGCAGCAGCGGCACCTCGTTGCTGGCATCGCCGGCAATGAAGATGGTGCTATTGCCGCACTGCAGCGTGAAGCGGTCAAAAACGGGAATGCCGCGCTCGTTCAATTGCAGGGCGGTGTTTTTCAGATCCAGGCCGGCGAGATCGGGCGCACGCCCGGTGGCCGCCAGCACGTAGTCGAAGCGCTCGGTCTGCCACGTGCCCTCGCGGTGCAGGTAATGGACCTCGACGCCGTCGCTTGTTTCCGTGACCGACTTCACCTGCGAATCGGCATCCAGATAAAACGCTTCGTTGAAGGTCTGGCGCGCATAGTCGCGCAGCGCCGGATCCCGGAGGCCGGCAATGCCGCCGTGCACGCCGAACACCTTGACCTGCACGCCCAGGCGGCTCATGGCCTGCGCCAGCTCCAGACCCAGCACGCCGGCACCGAAGACAGCCAGACTCTTGGGCAAGCTCGGCAGGTCGAAGATGTTTTCGTTGGTCAGCAGATGGCGACCCAAGCCTTTGAGCAGGGGCGCCAGCACCGGCACACTGCCGCTGGCGATCACCACGCGCTCGGCGTGAATGATCTGGCCGTCGGCTGTGGTCAAGGTGTTGGCATCCTGAAAACTGACCTGGGCCTTGAGTCGCTGCGACGGCGCAATGGCTTCCACCGAGGCCAGCACGAAGCCGACAAAGCGGTCACGCTCGCTGCGCACGCGCGAGAGGACCGCCGCACCGTCAACCGTGACGCCGGTGACACGCACGCCAAACGGCTCAGCGTGGCGCGCCTGATGCGCGGTCTCGGCTGCGGCAATCAGCAGTTTGCTCGGCATGCAGCCGAAGCGGGCACAGCTTGTGCCATAGCTGCCACCCTCGATCAGAAGGACGGAATCGGTATGTGCGCGTGCCGCCCGGTACGCGCCCATGCCAGCGGTACCGGCGCCAATGATGGCAACATCAACTTGCAGAATGGACATCGGTGTTGACCTCAGATGCAATGCGGGGCCGGTTTGCGCCAAGCGCTCATTTCGCCAGCCAGACGGTGAGTTCGTCGGCGCCGCCGATGTGCTGGCCGTCGATGTAGACCTGGGGTGTCGTGCCGCGCCCGCTCACCGCCTGCAGCGAGCTGTAGCTGACACCGTGGCTGCCCAATTCGATTTCTTCAAAGCGCAAGCCCTTCTCGGTGAGCAGTCGGCGCGCGCGCGCACAGTGCGGACAACCGGGTTTGGTGAAGAGCGTCACGCGGGGTGGGGCGATGGCTTTCGGGTTGACATAGCGCAGCATCGTGTCGGCGTCCGACACCTTGAATGGATCGCCCGGCTCTTGCGGCTCGATGAACATCTTCTCTATCAAGCCATTCCTGACCAGCATGGAATAGCGCCAGCTGCGCTTGCCCAAGCCAATGTCGGATTTGTCCACCAGCAGGCCCATGGCGGCGCTGAATTCGCCGTTGCCGTCGGGCAGGAAGTCAATGCCCTGGGCGTGCTGCGCGGCTTGCCAGGTCTCCATCACGAATGGGTCGTTGACCGACAGGCAGATCACGCTATCGACACCGTTGGCCTTGAAGGTGGCCGCCAGTTCGACAAAACGCGGCAGGTGCGTGCTGGAGCAAGTTGGCGTGAAGGCGCCCGGCAGCGCGAACAGCACGACCGTCTTGTCCTTGAACAAGGCCTCGCTCGTGACCTTCTGCCATTCGCCATTGACGCGAATCGGGAACGTGACGCTCGGGACCTTCTGTCCGTCGCGTGATGTCAGTGTGGCTTTCATTCGCGCGCCGCTCAGACCGGGCTGCGCCCGCTGATGACGCGCAGCAGGACGACGACGATGGCGATGACCAAAAGAACATGAATGAAACCGCCCATGGTGTAGGCGGTGACAACACCTAAAAGCCACAAGACAACTAAAACAACGGCGATGGTGTACAGCATGGTAATTTCCTCTTGAGTTTGGAATCCGGCTGGCCGATGAAGAAAGGCTTTCCTCGTCAGCAGCCGAACTGATTTTTGCGCTTGTCAAGCGCCCGGTCGGTGCGATGGCGCACCGAGCACAACACTATGCCGGCGCGTCGCGCAGCAGGCCGCGCAGGACGTAGGGCAGGATGCCGCCGTGGCGCAGGTAGTCGATCTCGATTGGCGTTTCGACGCGCAAGCGCAGGGGCACATCGCGGCGCGAGCCGTCGCGGCGCTGGATGGAAAGCACGAGTTCCTGGCGCGCTTGCAGTTCGCCTTGCAGGCCAAGAATGTCGAATTGTTCGTCACCGATCAGACCCAGGGTTTCGACGCTGTCTTCGCCCTGGAATTGCAGCGGCAGCACGCCCATGCCGACCAGATTGGAGCGGTGGATGCGCTCGAAGCTTTTCGCCACCACGGCGCGCACGCCCAGCAGACGCGGCCCCTTGGCTGCCCAGTCGCGACTGGAGCCGGTGCCGAATTCGGCGCCGGCAAAGACCAGCGTTGGTGTGCCAGCGGCATGGTATTGCATGGCGGCGGCATAGATCGACATCATCTCGCCCGAGGGCTGCCAGCGCGTCACGCCGCCTTCAACGGGTGAGCCGTCGGCCAGCGCCGGCAGCATCCGGTTGCGGATGCGCACATTGGCGTAGGTGCCGCGCAGCATGACCTCGTGGTTGCCACGGCGCGCGCCATAACTGTTGAAGTCGGCCACGCTGACACCCTGGGCCAGCAGGTACTGGCCGGCCGGCGAGCCGGGCCCGATGGTGCCGGCCGGGCTGATGTGGTCGGTCGTGACCGAGTCGCCGAAGATGGCCAGTGCGCGTGCCGCGCGAATGTCCTTGATGCCGCCCGGTTCGTTCGCAAAGTCGTCGAAGAACGGCGGCTCCGCGATGTAGGTCGATGCCGCCCAGCTATAGACCAAGCCGTCTGCCGACGAGATGGCGTTCCAGAGCGGGTTGCTGGTGGCGAAATCGCGGTACAGCGCCTGGTAGGTCGGCGCGTCGGTGGCGCTCTGGCGCAGCGCTGCAATCTCCGGGTCACTGGGCCAGATGTCTTTCAACCAGACCGGCTGGCCATCGCGGCCGTGGCCCAGGGGTTCGCGTGTGAGGTCAATGTCAACGCGCCCGGCCAGCGCGAAGGCGACCACCAGAGGCGGGCTCATCAGATAATTTGCCTTGATCGCAGGGTGGATGCGCGCCTCGAAATTGCGGTTGCCCGAGAGCACGGCGGCACAGACCAGAGCATGCTCGCCGATGGCTTGTTCGAGCGGCGCGGCCAGTGGGCCGGCGTTGCCGATGCAGGTGGTGCAGCCATAGGCCACGAGGCCGAAGCCGAGCGCTTCCAGGTCGTCCAGCAGCCCGGCCTTGGCGAGGTAATCCGTGACCACGCGCGAGCCCGGCGCCAGCGAGGTCTTGACGCGCGGCGAGACGCTCAAACCCAGGGCCACGGCCTTGCGCGCCAACAGTCCCGCCGCCAGCATGACGCCCGGGTTGGAGGTGTTGGTGCAGGAGGTGATGGCCGCGATCAGCACGTCGCCGTGCCCGATATCGGCCGGCTCTGGCAAGGCACTGGCCGGCGCCACGGCGCTGGCGCGAAGGTGGTCTGCCATCTCGGCTTCATTACGGACCAAGGGCAGCGCTGCCGACGCGCCGGCCGCTGGCACGGCGCGCACGAGCGCTGGCGTCAGCGGAAATCGCCGCGCCAGTTCCTGCGCAGCTCGGCCATAACCACCCTGCGCTGCGCTCTGGCAGAACAGGCCGGAAAAAGTCTGCCCGAGTGCGCCCAGGGCGATGCGGTCCTGTGGGCGTTTCGGCCCGGCGACGCTGGCTTGCACCGTGGCCAGGTCAAACTCGATCACCGTGCTGTAGTCGATGTCGTCGGCGCGCGGCATGCCGAACAGGCCCTGTGCCTTGAAATACGCGGCGAAGGCCTCGACCTCTTCGGCGCTGCGGCCGGTGGCGGCCAGGTAGCTGACCGTGTTTTGGTCAACAGGAAAGTAGCCCATGGTCGCGCCGTACTCCGGCGCCATGTTGGCCAGCGTGGCGCGATCGGGCACGGCCAGCGAGGCCGCGCCGGCGCCAAAGAATTCAACGAACTTGCCCACCACTTGCGCTTGGCGCAGGCGCTCGGTGATGTGCAGCACGAGGTCGGTCGCAGTCGTGCCTTCGGGCTGGCGCCCGTGCAGGTTCACACCGACGACATCGGGCGTCAGAAAGTACAGTGGCTGCCCCAGCATGCCGGCCTCGGCTTCGATGCCGCCCACGCCCCAGCCAACCACGCCGAGTGCGTTGATCATGGTGGTGTGCGAGTCGGTTCCGACCAGCGTGTCGGGGTATGTGATGCCGTTCTTTTGCAGTACGCCGCGCGCCAGGTATTCGAGGTTGACCTGGTGCACGATGCCGATGCCAGGCGGCACCACGCGCAACTGCTTGAAGGCCTGCATGCCCCATTTGATGAAACGGTAGCGCTCGGCATTGCGCTGAAATTCCAGCCGCATGTTCAGGTCGAGTGCGTTGGGCACGCGGTAATGATCAACCTGCACCGAATGGTCTACCACCAAGTCCACCGGTACCAGCGGCTCGATCTGCTGCGGGTCCTTGCCCAAGCGCTGCGCCACGCTGCGCATGGCCGCCAGGTCGCACAGCAGCGGCACGCCGGTGAAGTCCTGCAGCACAATGCGCGCCACCACGAAGGGAATCTCGGCATTGCGCTCGGCATTCGGTTGCCAGGCGGCGAGTTGGCGCACGTGCTCTTCGGTGATGCGGTGGCCGTCGCAGTTGCGCAGCACGGATTCGAGCACGATCCGGATCGACACCGGCAGCCGCGCAATGCTACCCAGCCCAGCAGCCTCCAGCGCGGCCAGCGAATAGAAACGGGATCGGGTGCTGGCGCTGGTTTGAAAATCGCTCAGCGCAAGAAAAGGGTCGTGGGTCATGGCGTTCTCCGTCAGGCGTGGCACAGCGGCCGCGTCCCCTTGCCCCGGCTGCCGCCCGTTCGCCACGCGCTTGCCAGTGGCATCAGCCAATGGCAAGCAATTTCAGATTCGTCCCATCAGCAACAAAATGACAATGACGATGACAACCAACCCCAACCCGCCGCTCGGGCCGTAGCCCCAATTGCGGCTATGCGGCCAGGTTGGAACGGCGCCGATCAGCATCAGGATCAGGATGATCAAGAGAATGGTTCCGAGGCCCATGGTGTACTCCTTCGCGTTGTAGGTGGAATCTCGACCGCACCGGAATGGTCGCAGCCCTCAGATCACAGCTTAGGCCGATGCCAGAAGAAGTCCGTTCGCTAGCGCACGCTCCAGCCAGAGCGCGGCGATTGGACACGAACGCCTGCACAGGTTCAAGGTCGTCAAATAGCGGGCACTTCAGAGGTGCCCGCAGAACCCTCAAACTTGACAAGCGCTTTGACCGAACCTGGCAGAAGTGAATCGGGCACGCTGATCAGCAGGATGTCGCTGTTGTTGGCAAACACCAGTTGACCCTGGAAGAGTATGGTTTTGGTGCCGGCCGTCGTGATCGTGACTTTGTAGGTGCCGCCCGGTATGTCGATTGAGTCGCCGCCGCTGACTGGCCCGGAGGTCTTGTACTGGGTGGCAACAACGGTCGGCACGACAGTGGCAACGCTGATGTCGGTACCGGGCAGCGACATATACAGATCAATATTGCTTGCGTTGAATGATGCGTTCATGATCCGAAGCCGTGCACTGTCACTGGTTAGTGGCTTGTTGTACGGATCGACGATCAGGTAAGCGCTGCTATCGGAATTGGCACCCGGCAACTCCACAATGGTGTACTTGTAGCCTCGGCCTGCATCGATTGGCACCGAGCCAATGGTCACGCCGCCGACCGTCGTTTTCACGGACCAGGTATTTTGGCCCATGTCAACGTTGAAATAGTTCGAGGCAAATTTGTACGGCTTGTCAATGACATCGGGCTGAACAATGGCGTCGTGGTACAGCGACACATTGCCAACCAGCGGTGATGCGTGCACAAAGCGCACGACCGGGTCAGCCAGGTCCAGCCGGTCCGCCGTATCACCCCCGCCACAGGCGACCAGCGTTGCGGCAGGGACCAGGATAAGCAAAAATTTGTTAATGAGTTTCATGACTGTGCTTTCTAGAATTGAACGAACTTGTTCGAAGACAAGTTTCATCAACTTGTGCGGGCCAATTTAGCAATTCGTGGCGCTGTCGTCAGTGCGCCAGTACTCCGACACAGACGTATCGAAAAAAAGAGAGTGAATGTATGCCACCGCACGGACGGATTCCATAGAAGCGTCGAGGATGATCGGATCAATAACGCGAATGCCTTCATCATCATCCTGCTGCCGTCGATGAGAAGACTGAATCAAGGAGCGGTCAAAGCTATGAGACACACAGAGCGACACAGAACACACCGAACAGGCTGGCTTCGTGCTGCGGTGCTTGGCGCGAATGACGGCATCGTTTCTACCGCCAGCCTTGTCTTGGGCGTCGCGGCTGCCGGTGCAGGCACGCAGGGCATTCTGGTGGCGGGCGTTGCCGGGCTTGTCGCGGGTGCCATGTCAATGGCGGCCGGCGAGTATGTCTCGGTCAGTTCACAAGCCGATACCGAACGTGCGGATCTGGCACGGGAGAGCCAGGAGTTGGCTGCAAATCCCGAGCAGGAACACGCAGAGTTGAAGGCTATTTATGTGACGCGTGGATTGGATGAGACGCTGGCGTCGAACGTCGCCACCCAACTCATGCAGCATGATGCACTGGGCGCGCATGGCAGGGATGAACTGGGTATATCCGACACCTTGGCCGCGCAACCGGTTCAAGCAGCCATGGCCTCAGCGGCTACGTTTGCCGTGGGCGCGGCGCTTCCGCTGGTGATGGTTGTCGTGCTACCGGCTGCGGCACTGATGTTGGGTCTCTCAGGCAGTTCACTCCTTTTTCTTGCGCTGCTGGGTCTCGTGGCTGCGCGCACTGGCGGCGCACCCGTGCTTGCGTCTGTCATGCGTGTCACTTTTTGGGGCGCTTTGGCAATGGCCTTGACCGCTGGCGTGGGGGCTCTCTTTGGCGTAGCCGCTTGAAATCCATACTTCATGCTGCGATACCTATTGCGCTTTCTATCCATCATGACGGGCACACAAGCACAGACTGTCATGCCGTATTTCCTCGCATCCTGACTGGCGTCAGTGCCTGAGCCCGCTGCGGCGGCAACACAAGCGAAATATTTAATCTGCCCTGAAGGTGCGCTGCCAGACAGATGCTGGCCGGATCATGGCCTAAATTCATCTCTTTGGTCTGATGGAGAAAATTATGAAAACCTCACTGCCCATGATGGTTGGTGCTGCGTCCCTGTTGACCAGCGGTGTGGTTTTGGCGCAGACCGGAACCATGATGGACGATGGAAACTCTGGCTTTGGCTGGATGGGTGGTTACGGCGGGGTCTGGATGCCGGCGTTGCTGATTGTTGTTGTCGTCCTCGTCGTGCTGCTTGTGCAGCGCAAGGACAAGTGACCCTGGCCCGAACCATTCCTGTCAAACCGTCATGAAGACCTGCTTCAGCGCTCGCCGCAAACAGTACACGCCTACCAGTCGATCAGACATCACCGTCTTTGACATCCCATCCTGAGGCTTTTTGCTGCGCGGCTTGACCCGTTCGGCGGTGAGCCTGTATCCGCGTTTGGGCAGCCGATATTCGTGAAGCGCACGCTGTCGATAGCGCTTAAAACAAAACGCGGCAGCGCAAGGTGCCCGGCACACGGATCAGCTTGGCCAACGCGATGTCGGAGTGCGCAGCGTTGATGTCGATCACCACATAACCGATGGAATCGCGGGTTTGCAGGTACTGTGCAGCAACGTTGATATGGTTGTCCGAGAACACCTTGTTGATGTTTGCCAGCACGCCAGGCACGTTGCTGTGAATGTGCAGCAGCCGGTGCTGGCCTGGATGGGCTGGCAGTGCCACTTCGGGAAAGTTCACGGCGGAGGTCGAGGTGCCGTTGTCGCTGTACTTGATCAGCTTTTCGGCAACTTCAATGCCGATGTTCTCCTGGGCTTCGACAGTCGAGCCACCGATGTGTGGCGTCAGGATGACGTTGTCCAGACCCCGCAGGCTCGACTCAAACACCTCCCGGTTGCTGCGCGGCTCATGGGGGAATACATCGATGGCAGCCCCAAGCAATTTCTTCTGACGCAAGGCTTGGGCCAGCGCCTCAATCACGACCACAGTACCACGCGAAGCGTTGATCAGCACGCTGTCGGCCTTCATCATCGCAATCTGCGCCGCACCCATCATCCATTGCGTGGCTGGGGTTTCGGGAACGTGCAGGCTGACCACATCCGACAGTGCCAACAGATCGGCCAGTTCAGCGACTTGCCGTGCATTGCCCAGCGGGAGTTTGGCAAGCACATCAAAGAACACGACGTTCATGCCAAGGGACTCGGCCAGCACCG
The DNA here is from genome assembly GCA_903920695.1 of uncultured beta proteobacterium. Taxonomy (GTDB): domain Bacteria; phylum Pseudomonadota; class Gammaproteobacteria; order Burkholderiales; family Burkholderiaceae_C; genus Rhodoferax. The sequence goes on along the minus strand of CAIXNB010000173.1, from coordinate 28,350 downwards.
ACAACTGCGTTCCGATGGCGCCATAGCCCACGATGCCCAGCGTCTTGCCGCGAATCTCAAAAGCATTGTCTGCCGACTTGAGCCAACCGCCCCGATGGGCAACGGCGTTCTTTTCCGGTACGCCGCGCAGAAGCACGATGGCTTCGGCCAGAACCAATTCGGCTACAGAACGCGTGTTGGAGAACGGCGCATTGAATACCGGTATGCCGCGCACGCGCGCCGCCTCAAGGTCCACCTGATTCGTGCCGATGCAAAAGCATCCGACCGCCGCGAGCTTGCTGGCGCGGCCAAACACCTCGGCGCTAAGCTGGGTGCGGGAACGGATGCCGACAAAATGCGCGTCGGCAATCTTCTGCTTGAGCTCATCATCGGCCAAGGCGCCTGGCAAGGACTCAATCTGGGTATAACCCGCCGCTTGAAGCATCGTGATGGCCGATGGGTGAATGCCTTCGAGCAGCAGGAACCGGATCTTGCTTTTGTCGGTTGAGGTCTTGGTCTCGTCGGGCAAGTGCTTTGAATCGGGGGTTCTCATGGTTGGCCTATGTGGTTAAATTTGATCGGGCGTGCTTAGCGGAGCCCGCATCACGCTGAAGAGCACGCACGAAATCGCACTCTCGATACGAGATCAAGCGTCTATTGCCGTGGCATGCTGCCGTTCTGCTGGCGCCACTTCTGATAACAATCCGGGCTGCAAAAATGCGCAACATAGTCTTTGGCCTCCGCAACGTTGGCCTCGGACACGGGAATCTCCTTCATGCACACGGCGCAGGCGGCGTGCGCCGATTTGACTGAGGGTTTTTTTGTGTTCGTTGTGTCATTCATTAAGAGGAACTCCAGAGGTCAGGGAAGAAATTGACGGCGCTCATTTGGAAGGCGGGTGGGACGGGTTCACTATGGCCTGATTGACACGCGGCGTCTGTGCGCCGTCGAACCGACGTGGCAGAGAACAAAAACCAGACCCGGCACGTTTGACTCAGACCGTCTGTTTGAGAACAGGCGCCGTGCTGAATGCGAAATACGTTGCGCGAGGAAGCGAAGCAAGCATGCATGGTTTTTTGTCTTCTGCCCCACGTGCTCCATCGCACAGACGGCCGGCACGGGCGGGGTGACGATGCGTTGCCAACCAACCCATCACTACCGGAGATTGAAATGCTGAGTCAAATCGAGAAAGACTGCCTTCTTGCGTGCAACGAATGTGCCGCCGCCTGCCTTCAGTGCGCCAGCGCCTGCCTCAAGGAAGACAACCCAAAAGCAATGGTTCGATGCATTGCGCTGGACCTGGAATGCGCCGATGTCTGCCGCCTTGCCGCAGCGACAATCGCGCGCGGCGACGCCCATATGAAGGTGCTGTGCTCACTTTGCGCCCAGGTGTGCAAGACATGCGCCGCGGAGTGTGGCAAGCACGCGATGGCGCATTGCCAACGCTGCGCCGAAGCCTGCCAGCGCTGTGCCGATGCTTGTACCCGCATGGTTCACTAGCGCCGACTCCACACCGGGTGGCCTTTGACAATGCGCTGTCAAAGGCCACTTGGCAATGCATGGTTCAACGATCCGTGCTGACTCGCCACACGACATTGCCCACATCATCGGCTACCAGCAAGGCGCCATGTTGATCGAGCGCGAGTCCAACCGGGCGGCCCCAGGCCTCCTGTGCCGGGCTCAGAAATCCAGTCAGCACGTCAATCGGCGCTGCGTCGGTGGGCTTGCCACCTGCAAAGGGCACGAAGACCACTTTGTAGCCGCTATGGGGCCTGCGGTTCCACGATCCGTGTTGCCCGACAAACATGCCGTTGGCAAACGCCGCCGGTAGCGAAGTGCCAACGGACGAGACCAGACCCAAAGACGCGGTGTGCGATCCCAGCGCGTAGTCGGGCGCCAGCGCACGCGCCACCAGTTCGGGCCTCTGCGGCGTCACCCGTTTGTCAACATGCTGCCCGTAGTAGCTATAGGGCCAGCCATAGAAAGCGCCGTCGCGCACCGAGGTCAGATAGTCTGGTACCAGATCGCTTCCGAGTTCGTCACGCTCGTTCACAACCGTCCACAGGGCGCCGCTGTGCGGCTCCCAGCTCAGACCGACCGGGTTACGCAGGCCGGAAGCAAAGACCCGGTGCAGACCGCTCTGGATATCCACCTCCCAGATCGCGGCGCGCTGCGCCTCCACCGCCATGCCCCGTTCGGCCACATTGCTGTTGGAGCCCACGGCGATATAGAGTTTGCGTCCGTCGGCGCTGGCGATCAGATTCTTGGTCCAGTGGTGGTTAATGGGGCCCGCCGGAAGCGCAAGGATTCGGGTGCCGCTGGCCACAATCCGGGTGTCGCCACGGGTGTAGGGAAAGCTCCATAGCGCGTCAGAGTTGGCCACATAAAGCCGATCACCGACCAGGGCCATGCCAAACGGCGAGTTCAAGCCCTCCAGCAGAACAGAACGAAAATCCGCCACGCCATCGCCATCGGTGTCGCGCAGCAGGCTTATGCGGTTGGCGCTGGGTACGGCGGCACCGGCGCGCTGCATCACCAAGCCCATCAGCCAGCCCCTGATGCCCCGGGCATCGTCCGGCCGGGCTGGCGCATTGGTCTCGGCCACCAGCACGTCGCCATTGGGCAGCACATAAAGCCAGCGCGGATGGTCCAGGTTGCGTGCAAATGCGCTCACCTGTGTTCCCGCTGCCCCCTGCGGGGCGATCTCCGCTGGCCAGCCTTTGGCAGGTGCAATGTTCACGGTCGGAATCAAGGCCTGCCGCGGCTCTGGCAAAGTCGGGTGCGGTCCGCTACCCGATGGAATTGACAGTGTTGCCACGTCACCGCAGGCACCCAGCGCCGCCACCAGCACCCAACAAGGGAAGGCGCCTGTGGTGGCGCCCTGAACCCGCTTGAGCAAAGCATGCATCGAAGGCCTTTCTGATTCAAATTTCGTGCGTGTACGTCTATCACCGCGTTTTGCGCGCGTGCCGTTTGCGCACCCAAGACTATGTGCGAATACGACATATATCCGTGCGCTACTGCACAGATGAATTTCCAGTCTCTGTCCAGAATCCGAGTGACATTCACTGTCATTGACGGGAGCGCAATTGGAATCCATGTACTTTCGCGGCGTTGGCACGGCCACGCCCACCGCGCGCTACACCAAGGCAGAGTGCCTTCAAGCGTTCCAGCAGTCCGAGTGGTATGCACGACTTGACACGCGCTCGCACCTGATTGCGCGCACGGTGCTGCAACGCGACAACGGTATTGAAGCACGCAGACTGGCGGTCGATTCAATCGATGAAGTATTCCAGATCGACCCCAACACACTGGCACAACGTTTTCGCCAACACGCTCCAGCGCTGGCAATCGAGGCCGGCCGGCGTGCGCTGGCTGATGCGGGCCTGGAGCCCGGCGACATGGGTGCCGTCATTGTGAGCACCTGCACCGGCTATCTGTGCCCCGGTCTGTCGGGCTATGTGATCAAAGGACTGGGCCTGCGCCGCGATATACGGGCCTTTGATCTGGTAGGCCAGGGCTGTGCTGCGGCCTTGCCCAATTTTCAGATGGGTCATGCCTTGCTCGCATCCAACAGCTGCGCACACGTCCTGTCGATTTGCGTTGAGGTCAGCAGTGCAGCCATGTACCTGGACAACGACGCCGGGGTGCTGATCAGTGCCTGCCTGTTCGGGGATGGCGCCGGCGCGGCAGTGCTGTCGCGCCAGGCTGGCCACAACGCAAGGTGCATCGAATGGACCGATAGTGCCTCCCTGATCGAACCGGCGCAGCGCGCTGCACTGATGTTCGAACAGCGCGATGGCATGCTGCGCAATATTCTGTCGCGCGCTGTGCCAGGCCTGGCGGCGGACTATGCGGGCCGGGTTCTCAACACAGTGCTGGAAAGCGCCGGTCTGCAGCCAGACCATGTCAGCACCTGGATCCTGCATGCCGGTGGGCGCGACGTATTGCGCGCGCTGGAACGTCGCTTTGACCTGCAAACGGCAGACTTGCGCTACAGCGCCGCCATGCTGCGCGAGTTTGGCAATCTGTCAAGCGCCTTCGTCTACTTCGTGCTGCAGGCGGCACTCGCCGACGATGCGCCGGACGGCTGGTGGTGGCTTTCATCGTTTGGCGCCGGCTTTAGCTGCCACGGTGCCCTGCTGAAGGTGCATTGATGCGCGCCAGAGTGGTTGCACGCGAGGTGCTGGACGATCTGGCACAAGACGACCCGCACGCCATACAGTCACGCCGTGACTTGCAGCGCGTCCATTGGGCGATGGGTACGCGCGCCATCCTCTTGCGTGGCCTGCAGGGTATGAGCGAGCTGCCTCAGACCGGCAAACGAATGCGAATACTCGAACTGGGCGCCGGAGACGGCAGTCTGATGCTGGGCGTGGCTCGGGCACTGGCACCGACGTGGGCGCCCGTTGATCTGACGCTGTTGGACACCCAATCGCTGATCACGCAAGAAACTGTCGCTAATTATTCAGATGTGGGCTGGACTGCGACTGCCTGCGTGCGCGACGCATTTGACTGGGCCGCTGGCCCGGGCGGCGCGAACCGTCATGGCAGCCCTACTACGCATTGGGACTTGATCGTTGCCAATCTGTTTCTTCATCATTTCGAAGGCGCCGAACTCGCTGGCCTGTTGCGTGCTATTGCGGATCGATCAGATCGGTTCCTGGCCTGCGAACCGCATCGCGCCTGGCTCTCGCTGCTTGGCAGTCATCTCATCGGTGCGCTTGGCAGCAACGCGGTCACGCGTGAAGACGCTGTGATCAGCGTCCATGCCGGTTTTAGCGGCGGCGAGCTCAGCGCGCTCTGGCCAGATGTGGGCGACAAGTGGGCGGTGACAGAGTATGCGGCCGGCCTATTCAGTCATTGTTTTCGCGCCGAACTGATCCAGGCCGATTGATGCGCACCGCATTTGACGCCATCATCGTGGGCGCCGGGCCAGCCGGGGCCAGCGCAGCCATTCTGTTGGCGCGCGCGGGCTGGTCAGTCGCCCTGGTTGAAAAACAGCGCTTTCCGCGTCGCAAGGTGTGCGGGGAATGCATAGCGGCAAGCAACCTGCCGCTGTTGACCGACCTGGGCATTGGCGCTGCATTCGAAGCTGGCGCCGGGCCGGCGTTGCGCCACGTTGCCTTGATGCGTGGCATGCGTACCGTGGTGGCGGACTTGCCGCCCAATACGGATAAGCGGCATCTGTGGGGACGAGCCCTGGCGCGGGAGGCGCTCGACACACTGCTGGTCGAGCAAGCCCGTTTGGCCGGCGCGCACCTGCTACAACCGTGGTCGGTCAAACGCATTGAAGGTTCAGTCGGCAACTGGCAATGTGATGCGCGCGCCACCGATTCCAACGCTAGCTTGCGCCTGTGCGCGCCGGTGCTGATCGACGCGCATGGTTCCTGGGAATCACTGGCGGAAGATGGTGCAGCGCGGCGCTTGGCCCGCAGCGGTTCGGACTTGCTCGCCTTCAAGGCGAACTTTCGCGGCGCCAAGCTCACGCATGGCCTGCTGCCCGTGCTCTTGTTCGACGGTGGCTATGGCGGCATGGTCATGGCCGGGGGCGGCATGACGACGGTAGCGGGCTGCATCCGGCGTGATCGACTCGAAGCGCTTCGCGCCGCATCGCCCGGCTTGAGCGCCGGCGACACGTTTGAGGCCATGCTGCGGCGCGAGTGTGGCGGCGTGCGCCACGCCTTGCGTTCGGCCACACGCGAGGGCCCCTGGCTGGCAGCCGGGCCGCTCAATCCGGGCATTCGCGTGGGCGTCGCAGATCGAATCTTGCGCATTGGCAATGCCGCCGGCGAAGCCCATCCCATCATTGGCGAAGGCATGAGCATGGCGCTGCAATCGGCTTGGCTTCTTTGCGAGCATCTCCTGTCACCAACGCTGCGCCAGGTGACGCCTGACGTGGCCTGGCAGGCTCAGGTGGCGCGTGAATATGCAACGGCTTGGCAGCAGACGTTTGCGCCCCGCATTCGCTTGGCAAGCATTTTTGCGCATGCCGCCATGCGCCCGGCTCTGGCTGCACCACTGCTGAGCATGGCCCGGCTTTGCCCCGGCCTGCTGACCCGGGGCGCCATCCACAGCGGCAAGACGCACTGCGCGGTCGCCAGTCACTGGCCGGCAATCGAGCGTGAGCACAAGCCATACCCCGGCACACCCTAAGCATTCACACCAACCGAGAGGACATCCCATGACAAACACTTATGAACGGCTGCGCGCCATCCTGGTCAAAGACTACAAACTGGAACCTGAGCGCGTCACCCTGGATGCCCCACTCGAAGCGCTTGGCATCGATTCGCTTGAGCTGGCCGAAATGCTGTTCAATGTTGAAGACGAATTCCACGTCATCTTGCCGTCTGAGGCGGTGGAGTTACCCACCATCGGCGACGTGGTTGCCTTCATTGACGGTTTGATTGCCACGCAGGGCGGTCATGCGGACTTCTCGGAGGCGGTGACGCTGCCGAGCCTGCTCACGCCATGAAACGGGTTGCCGTGACCGGGATCGGTGTGGTCTCGCCACTGGGCAACAGTCCATCCAAGTTGTACGCCAATGCTTATGCCGGGCGCAGCGGTATCGCGCCCTTGCTGGCACCATTTGCGCAGCGCCTGTTGGCGCCCCTGGCCGCGACCGTGCAGTTTCAAGGCGCGGATCACTTTGACCCCAGCAAGCTGCGCATGATGGATCGCTTCGCCCAGTTCGCGCTGGTAGCGGCTCGGCAGGCCATGGCCGATACGCGCATGGATCTGCACCGGCTCGATCGCAAGCGCGCGGGGGTCTTTGTCGGCACCGGTATGGGCGGCACACTGAGCAACGATGCGGGCTACCAGACACTGTACGCCAAGGGCTCGGATCGGATCGCGCCATTCACTGTGCTGCTTGGCATGTACAACGCAGCGGCGGCCTGGGTTGGAATGGAATACCAATTGTGTGGGCCCAATTTGACTTACACCACCGCCTGTTCCTCTTCCGCCGTGGCAATCGGCGAAGCCTGGTTGCGCGTGGCCAGCGGTGAGTTGGACCTGGCCATCGCCGGCGGTGCGGAGGCGCCGCTCTCCTTTGGTTCCATGAAAGCCTGGGAAGCCTTGCACACTTTGGCGAGCATCGACGCCGAACAAGCTGCAGCGTCCTGCAAACCGTTCTCGCAGAACCGCAGCGGTATGGTGCTGGGCGAAGGCTCGGCCATGCTGGTGCTTGAGCCCTGGGACCAGGCGCAGGCGCGTGGCGCACCCATCCACGGCGAGATTCTGGGCTACGGTTTGTCCACCGACGCCACTCACATCACGCGCCCAAGTGTCGAAGGGCAATCCGCCGCCATGCGTGCTGCACTCGCATCCGCCCGCTGCGATGCGGCGCAGATCGATGCCATCAACGCGCACGGTACCGGCACGCAGGCCAACGACGCGACCGAGACGGCCGCCATCAAAGCGGTATTTGGCCAACGGGCATGGCAGATACCGATCAGCGCCACCAAGGCCATGCACGGCCACCTGCTGGGCGCTGCGGGTGCGCTTGAATGTGTGCTGTCGCTCCTGGCCATGCAGCATGCTGTGGCTTTGCCAACCCTGCACCTGCGCATGCCGGACCCTGAATGCGACCTGGACTATGTGCCAAACGTGGTGCGCGACAAGGTCGCCGTGCAAACCATGCTGACGAACTCGTTTGCGTTTGGTGGCACCAACGCGGTGTTGGTCCTGGGCGCGGCCGGAGCGCGGCCAGCCAGAGCTGGGCCAGGGCCAATGTGATGCATCGCACCGACTGAATCTTTCGACTCATGCAATCTCGTCCTTCCACCAACGAGAGAATCATCATGTCAAATAGATCCGAGCTTAGCTATGTAGAAACCTTGCGCCACGACGCGCGCAAACACATTGAACTGGGCGCTGTCACCGCCGACTACAGCGCGGACCGCGGCGCCGTCATCGAGCAACTCAATCAGGCACTGGCCACCGAGCTGGTGTGCGTTCTGCGCTACCGTCGCCACCATTTCATGGCCCGGGGAATTCACGCACGCGCAGTTGCTGCCGAGTTTCTGGCCCACTCCAATGAAGAACTCGGCCATGCTGATTTGCTGGCTGCACGCATCGTGCAACTCGGCGGCGAGCCAGACTTTGCACCGGCTGATCTGGCTGGCCGCAGCCACGCGGAATATGTTGCCGGAACCTCTCTGCGCGACATGATCCGCGAAGACCTGGTGGCAGAGCGGATCGCCATCAACAGCTACGGCGACATCGTTCGCCAACTGGGTGCGGATGACCCCACCACCAGCGACCTGCTCAAGGGCATATTGGCGGTGGAAGAAGAGCACGCAGACGAGCTCGCCGACTTGCTGGAGGACTTTCCGAAGTCCGAATGAATTGGCATTTGCCAGGAGATCTTATGAGAACCTGGGCACGCCTAGGTTCCCGGGGGCGCAGATCAGTATCGCTGATTTTCAGATGAGTTTTCCCGTGGTCGCGGCGCTGGCCCGCGGTGCGGATGCCAGCCGTTTTCCGAAGCTGGCGGTGTACCGTGCGCGCATGGAGGCACGGCCCGCCTACCAGCATGGTTTGTTGGTTCTGACCAATGTGTTCCATCGCACAGACAGGCGACACAGGCATCGCCTATTCTGATGGCGTGAAACCTTCAAACTGTCGTGGAACAGTTGGCGAAGTCAGACCTGAAATCCACCCATTCACTCACGAAAGATCTTATGAACCGCATTCACGCATCCCTTTTGCTCGCTTTATCACTGGGCCTGACCGCCTGCGACCGCCCGGCCACGGTCGTCACTGTGCCGGCTACGCCAGTGGTTGTCCCAACGGGTGTACCGGGACCAGCCGGCCCGCAAGGTGACACCGGCAAGACTGGAGCCGTTGGCAACACAGGTGAACAAGGAAATACCGGATCGACTGGCTCAACCGGTTCCACCGGGGATACCGGCGCAACCGGCGACGCGGGCGCAACCGGCAAGACCGGGCGCGGAACAACGGTGGTTGTGGTACCAGCCCCGGCTGGTTCCGCTCCTGCGAAGTAACCAACACGAGCTGCTCATGTCGCAGGGAACTGCGACAAGTGCAAGCGCGCTGCAGATTCGTGCGCCACTGCACAGATAGATTCCCGGTCTGTCCCGCGTTCAACTGGGATTCACTGTCATGATGGGATCGCAATTGAAATCCATGGGCTTTCGCGGCGTTGGCACGATCCTGACGGCCTGGCTCACCATAAACTGCCAAGCTACCGTACGTCCTCAAACTTTGACGGTTTTGGTTTTTACTTTGCACACTACGATCCGTGAGTGCGAACCTCGCCTGTTGTTGGCCTTGTTGTGGCCCATCTTGTGGCTACAGGGCAAGCACGGGCAGCCACCTGCGCTCAGCGAACGGTGCCAAATCGGTCTTCGGCGCACGGCCTGACATGGCACCAGTCTTTGATACTGTCTACCTCCATCGTCATGGCGGGCGCATTACGTACGCGTTGATTAGCAACGGGCCTCTTGTCATCTGCATCCCTGGCATGGGTGATGTGCGCTCGGTCTACCGAAGCCTCGCAGCGGCGCTCGCCGAGGCTGGTTTCCGAGTGGCCGCCATGGACCTACGCGGACACGGTGACAGTGACGCAACATTTGAAAACTACGATGATGCAGCAGCGAGTTCGGACCTCATTGCGTTGGCCGAACACCTCGGCGTACCGGCCATCTGGGTCGGCAACTCCATGGGAGCGGGCGCGGCGTGCTGGGCCGAAGCCGAAGCCCCGGCGCTGACCGCAGGCCTCATGTTGCTCGGGCCGTTCGTGCGCGACAGCAAAGCCAGCCTGCTCGGGAAACTCCTGCTGCGTCTGGCGCTCCTGCGCCCCTGGGGGTCCGCTGCCTGGAGGGCCTATTTCAGGAAACTGTATCCAACCCACCGCGATGCGGCGTATGACGCCCACTTCACCGAAGCCATGGGCTACCTGCGCCAGCCCGTTCACTGGGAGGCGTTCCACAAGACCTCCCGAACCTCACACCAGCCGGCAACTGCCTTTGAGTAGGCAGCGGGATGTGAGAAGCGGAACATGTGACCGGTTCTTGGCAACACCAACTCCTGCGATCCTGAGATGCCGTGCAACACCAGCGCCTGCAGTCCCGCCGGGCGCCTGACCGCGGCGGCCAAAGAAATCACTGCGCCAAATGAGTCGCCAACGAGTACGAAAGCGTCCATATCACGAAGCTCGGTCAGCACGAAATCGGCCAAGCGTTCGAGATCATCCAGCTCGTCGGGAAGTCGCAGTGTTCGCATGGGCCAGTCCTGTAGCGCAGCCAGTTGGTACAGCCTCCAAGGTGCACCCGCGAAGCAGGGAATCATGACCAGGGTCGGACGGTCCAATGCGTGGTTCATTGCGATGGCTCCAGAGGTTCAGAACAAATGTGGCTGCGCTCCCACGGAAGGCAGGTGACAGGTATCAACTATTGCCTGGTCGACAGGCGGTGTCCGTACGCTGTTGAACCGACGCGTCATTGCCCTGCGGCTTCAATCCGGTGTTCAGACGGCTGTGCTCAGTGATCGACCGTACGCTGCCACACCGACGGGCCCGCTGTCGGGGACATAAGGTCATTTATGCATTTAGCACCCGAGCTCTGTACGCGTTACGTCGGCAACCCACGCAGGAGAAGCACATCGATCGATTGACCACCGCGCCGCCGAACACCGCATCAAGAACGCTGGGCGAAATAGGCTTGCGCTTACCGTTCGTTGACAAACCTCGGCACAGGGTAGCGGCCCCACCAATACATTCAACGGTGTGATTGCAAGAGCGATCAATGCGTGGTTTGTTAAAGCCACATTTACGGTTTTTTTACAGCCAATCGATCAATCTTATCCCCGGTTTTACGCCCCAATCGGCAAACTCCGGCCAACCATCTGACTCAGGAGCTATTTATGGATTTTCTATTTGTCGCGGCTAGCGCCGGCCTATGGGGCCTGACGGTCTTATTGGTCTGGGGTTTCAGGAAACTTGAGAAAACACAAGGCGGCCGGCCATGATCAGTCTCGAAGTTCTCTATGGCTTTGGCGGCCTGTGTGCCGCCATGCTGTTCGCCTATCTGCTCTATGCGCTGATCCGCGCCGAGGAGTTTTGATGACAACCATGTCATGGGGCTTGTTGACCCTTTACCTCGGGCTGGTGTTGGTAGCAGCGTGGCCGCTGGGTATCTGGCTGGCGCGCCTGAGCTCCGGCACGATACCGGTCTGGATGCAGCGTGTGGAGGCACCCTGGTACCGCCTGGCCGGTACCGCCGCAGACAAGTCCATGAACTGGTCGCAATACGCGCTGGCCTTGCTGGCTTTCAATGCCCTGGGCGTGTTCGCGGTCTATGCGCTGCAGCGTTTGCAGGTCTGGTTGCCACTCAATCCGGCTGGCATGGCAGCGGTCTCGCCTGACTCGGCTTTCAACACCGCTGTCAGCTTTGTCACCAACACCAACTGGCAGGGCTACGCCGGCGAGTCCACCATGAGTTATCTGACGCAGATGCTCGCGCTCGCGGTGCAGAATTTTTTCTCTGCCGCTACCGGCATCGCCGTGGCCTTCGCACTCATACGCGGTTTTGCCGCGCGCTCCACGGGCGTCATCGGAAATTTCTGGGTAGACCTGACGCGCATCACCGCCTGGCTGCTAATGCCGCTGTCGTTTGTATTTGCCATGTTTCTGGTGAGCCAGGGCGTGATCCAGAACTTTGACGCCTACATGGACGTGACGACGCTGGAAATCAACACCTACCAGCAGCCCAAGAGTGGGCCCGATGGTCAAGCGCTCAAAGATGCCACGGGCAAGCCAGTGATGCAAGACCTGAAGACCGCCACGCAAACGCTCGCGATGGGACCGGTCGCGTCGCAGGAAGCGATCAAGATGATCGGCACCAATGGTGGCGGTTTCTTCAACGCCAACTCGGCACATCCCTATGAGAACCCGACCGCGCTGAGCAACCTGCTCCAGATGCTGGCGATCTTTTTGATCCCCGCTGCGCTGTGTTTTGCCTTTGGCCGCGAGGTCGGCGATCTGCGCCAGGGCTGGGCCGTGCTGGCAGCGATGAGCGTGATGTTTGTCATCGCCGTCGTGGTCATCACGCCCGCTGAGCAGGCTGGTAATCCGCTGATCGGTGCCCTCGGCGTGGACCAGACCGCCAGCGCCTTGCAGTCTGGCGGCAATATGGAAGGCAAAGAGGTGCGCTATGGCATCAATGCGTCCAGCCTCTTTGCCGTGATCACCACCACTGCCTCGTGTGGTGCGGTGAACGCCATGCACGATTCCTTCACACCGCTGGGCGGCATGGTGCCCATGGTGATGATGCAGCTGGGTGAAGTGGTGTTTGGCGGCACCGGCAGCGGCCTGTACGGCATGCTGCTCTTCGCCATTCTGGCCGTTTTCATTGCCGGCCTGATGATTGGGCGAACACCCGAGTATCTGGGCAAGAAGATCGAGGCGCATGAAATGAAACTGACCTCGATCGCCATTTTGGTCACACCCATTGTGGTCTTGCTTGGCACGGCGATCGCGGTGCTGGCAACGGGCGGCAAGGCCGGCATTGCCAACCCCGGTGCCCACGGCTTTTCCGAAATCTTTTACGCCTTTAGCTCGGCCGCCAACAACAATGGCAGCGCCTTTGCCGGCCTGTCTGCCAACACGCCGTTCTACAACTGGATGCTCGGCTTGGCCGTGTGGTTCGGCCGTTTCGGTGTGATCGTGCCCGTGCTGGCCATTGCCGGGGCATTGGCTGCGAAGAAGCGTCTGCCCGTGACTGCGGGCACCATGCCAACCCATGGCCCGCTGTTCGTGACGCTGCTGATCGGTACGGTGCTGCTGGTGGGCCTGCTCAACTACGTGCCGGGGCTGGCGCTGGGTCCGATTGTTGAGCACCTGATGTTGTGGCCTGGTCATTGAACCTAGGTTGAATCGCCGAAAAGCAAGGTAAATGATATGAAAACGAAAACTTCCCTGACACTCTTCGATCCGGCGCTGATCAAGCCGGCCATCAGGGTCTCCTTCGCCAAGCTGACCCCGCGCGTGCAATGGCGCAACCCGGTGATGTTTGTCGTCTATATCGGCAGCATTCTGACGACTTTGCTGGGCCTGCAAGCCTTGCAAGGCAAGGGTGAAGCGTCGGCCGGCTTCATCTTTGCCGTAGCCCTCTGGCTGTGGTTTACCGTGCTGTTTGCCAACTTCGCAGAAGCGCTCGCAGAAGGGCGTAGCAAGGCCCAGGCGGCCTCGCTGCGCAGCTTGAAGAAAAGCACCTGGGCCAAGAAATTCCAGGCGCACACCGGAGCGGTTTTCCACGGCACCACCTGGTTGCCAGAGCAGGCAGAAAACCTCAGAAAAGGCGACGTCGTCATGGTTGAAACCGGCGACATGATTGCGCTCGACGGTGAGGTGATCGAAGGCGTGGCTTCGGTCGACGAAAGCGCTATTACCGGAGAGTCCGCGCCCGTGGTGCGCGAATCAGGCGGCGATTTCTCGGCTGTGACCGGCGGCACCCGCGTGTTGTCGGACTGGCTGGTCGTGCGCATCACGGTCAATCCGGGCGAGTCCTTCCTGGATCGCATGATCAGCATGGTCGAAGGTGCAAAGCGCCAGAAGACGCCCAATGAAATTGCGCTGACCATTTTGCTGGTGGCGCTGACCATCGTGTTCCTGGTCGTCACCGTCACGCTCTTGCCGTACTCCGTCTTCAGCGTAGAGGCCAACAAGGCCGGCACTGCGGTGAGCATCACGGCGCTCGTTGCCCTGCTCGTCTGCCTGATTCCCACCACCATCGGCGGCTTGCTGTCTGCGGTGGGTGTAGCAGGCATGAGCCGCATGATGCAGGCCAACGTGATTGCCACGTCGGGTCGTGCCGTAGAGGCCGCCGGCGATGTGGATGTGCTGCTGCTGGACAAGACCGGCACCATCACACACGGCAACCGGCAAGCCACCCAGTTCCTGCCAGCGCCGGGCGTATCCCAGTCCAAACTTGCTTCCTGTGCCATGCAAGCGTCGATGGCCGATGAAACACCTGAAGGGCGCAGCATCGTCGCGTTGGCCGAGAAACTGAGTGACGCCAAAGTCCTAGTTGGCGCGGTGACCGAGATTCCATTCACCGCCCAGACCCGTATGAGCGGCGTCGATGTTCAGCAAACCGACGTCCCCTTGCGCAGTTTGCGCAAGGGGGCGGTGGACGCCATCCGCAAGCACGTCGAGTCACTCGGTGGCAGTGTCCCGGCAGACGTTGCCCGCTCCGCCGACGAAGTTGCACGCCGTGGCAGCACGCCGCTTGCGGTGTGTGAGGGCAACACCGTGCTCGGCGTGGTGGAACTCAAGGACATCGTGAAGGCCGGCATCAAGGAGCGCTTCGCCGAACTGCGCCGCATGGGCATCAAGACCATCATGATCACCGGCGACAACCGGCTCACGGCCGCAGCCATTGCGGCGGAAGCCGGGGTCGACGATTTTCTGGCTGAAGCCACGCCGGAGGAAAAGCTCAAGCTGATCCGCCAGTACCAGGCCGAGGGCCGGCTCGTGGCCATGACGGGCGACGGCACCAACGATGCACCGGCGCTGGCGCAAGCCGACGTGGCGGTGGCCATGAACAGCGGTACCCAGGCGGCCAAGGAAGCCGGCAACATGGTCGATCTGGACTCGAACCCGACCAAGCTGCTGGAGATCGTGGAAACCGGCAAGGCCCTGCTGATGACGCGCGGCTCGCTCACCACTTTCTCGATTGCCAATGACGTGGCCAAATATTTCGCCATCATCCCGGCAATTTTTGTGAGCACCTATCCGCAGTTAACCGCGCTCAATGTGATGCAGCTCGGGAGCCCCGCGTCGGCCATTCTGTCAGCGGTCATTTTCAATGCACTCATCATCATTTTCCTGATTCCCTTGGCGCTCAAAGGCGTCAAGTACCGGGCCATCGGCGCCGCTGTCTTGCTGCGCCGCAATCTGCTGATTTACGGCGTTGGCGGTCTGATCGTGCCCTTCATCGGCATCAAGGTGATCGACCTGTTGCTGGTCGCATCGCATCTGACTTGAGCACTTGTCTCACGCCGTACGATTTAAGGAATCCCCATGAAAAACATTCTTCGTCCCGCCCTGGTCATGTTCCTCATCCTCACGCTGCTCACCGGCATTGCCTACCCCCTGCTGGTAACCGGCGCTGCCCAGCTGCTGTTTCCAGCGCAGGCTGGCGGCAGTCTGATCCTGCGCGACGGCAAGCCGATTGGATCGAGCCTGATTGGCCAGAACTTCAGCGACCCCAAGCATTTCTGGAGTCGGCCTTCAGCCACCGGCCCGATGGCCAACAACGCCGCAGCGTCCGGCGGCTCCAATCTGGGCCCACTGAACCCGGCGCTTACCGACGCGGTCAAGGGCCGCATCGAAGCCTTGCGTGTCGCCGATCCTGGCAATACGGCGCCGGTGCCGGTGGACCTGGTCACGGCCTCAGCCAGTGGACTGGACCCGCACATCAGCCCCGCCGCCGCGTTCTATCAAGTGCCCAGGGTGGCCAGGGTGCGTGGTCTGCCGATTGAGAATCTGCAAACCCTGGTGCAACAGCAAGTGGAGGAACCGCTGTGGGGTTTCTTCGGAGAACCACAGGTTAATGTCCTGCGCCTGAACCTGGCACTCGATGCCGTGCGCTAGGCTTACGATTCAAATCAACCCAATAACGCAAAAGGCGCATCCCTTTGGCCAGCCAGCACGATTCCCGCCCCGACCCCGATGCACTGCTGGCGCAGATCCGTAGTGAAGAAGGGCGCGCGCGTCGCGGCAAGCTGCGCATCTATTTCGGCGCGAACGCCGGCGTCGGCAAGACCTACGCCATGCTCAGCGCGGCGCAACGCGAGCACAAGGCCGGACGCAAGGTGCTGGTGGGGGTGGTGGAAACCCATGGCCGTGGCGAAACGGCCGAATTGCTGGCAGGGCTGGCGCAGTTGCCCTTGCGCGAGCTGCACTACCGGGGCCACACTTTGCACGAGTTCGATCTGGACAGCGCACTCGCCGCCAAGCCCGAGCTGCTGCTGGTGGACGAACTGGCGCATGCGAATGTCGCGGGCTCCCGTCATCCCAAGCGTTGGCAGGACGTGCAGGAGTTGCTGGACGCGGGCATCGACGTCTGGTCGGCACTCAATGTGCAGCACCTTGAAAGCTTGAATGACACGGTGGGAACGATCACCGGCATCCGTGTGCACGAGACCGTTCCCGATACGGTACTCGAAAGTGCCGACGAGATCATCATGGTGGACGTGACGCCCGATGAGCTGATGGCACGACTCAAGGCGGGCAAGGTCTACCTGCCACAGCAGGCCGAGCGCGCGGCACAGAATTTCTTCCGTAAAGGCAATTTGATCGCCCTGCGCGAGATTGCACTGCGCCGAACGGCCGAGCATGTGGAGGACGATGTTCGCAGCTACCGCGTGGAACAGAGCATCGCCCCGGTATGGAATACGGAGGGCGCCATTCTGGCCTGCATCGGAGCGCACGAGGGCGCCGAAAAGACGGTGCGCACGGCCGCGCGCCTGGCCGGACAGCTCAACGTGCGCTGGCATGCGGCCTATGTTGAAACGCCGCAGTTGCAAAGGCTCCATGTGGCGCAGCGCGACCACGTTTTGGCCGTGATCAAGCTGGCCGAGGAACTGGGGGCCAGCACGGCCGTGCTGGCGGGCAGCGATGTCGCGCAGGAACTGGTAACACAGGCACAGACCCTGAACTGCGCCACCCTGGTGGTCGGACGGCCCCGCGTTGGCGCTTGGCTGGGGTCGGGGCGCACGATGACGCGCCGGCTTGCCCGGCTCGCGCCCTCGCTGGACATTGTGGAAGTGGGTCGAGCCGAAAGTGCGAGACACCTGGCGCGCGTGGTGGACCGGGTTCAGGACGGCGAAGACACCAGGGCCTGGCACGCGGCTTGGCCGGGCTACGCCGCCGCCGTTGGCAGCTGTGTCGCGGTCACCCTGTTGGCGACGCCGCTTCGAAACCACTTCGAATTGGCCAACATTGTGATGCTGTTTCTGCTGGGCACGGTGTTGGTTGCCATGAAGTTCGGACGCGCTCCGGCGGCGGTCGCTGCATTCTTCAACGTGGCGGCATTCGACTTCTTCTTCGTTCCGCCACGCCTGTCGTTCGCGGTGAGCGATGTGCAATACCTGATGACCTTCGTCGTGATGCTGGCAGTTGGCCTGTTGACCGGACAACTCACGGCGGGCTTGCGCTTTCAGGCCCGCATTTCTTCTCATCGCGAGCGCCGTGCGCAGCTGCTGTTCGAACTCACACGCGACCTGTCCGCGGCGCTGCTGAGCACCCAGGTGGCAGAACTCGGCGTCGTTGCCGTGCAGCGCAACTTCGGTGGCAGCGCGCTGGTGCTGGCCGCCGATGCGAACGACGAGTTGCGACTGCCGCAGGAAGTGCCTGCCGGTTTCGACGCCAGCGTCGCCGACTGGGCCTTTCGCAACGAACAGGCTGCGGGCCTTGCCACCTCAACGCTGGCATCCCAGACCTGGCACTATGTTCCGCTGAAGGCGGCGATGCGGGTGCGCGGCGTGCTCGCACTCAAGCCCGCGCGGGCGCGTTGGCTCTTGATTCCGGAACAGGTCAAGCAACTCGACACGCTGGCCCGACAGATTGCGATCGCGCTGGAGCGCGTGCACTACGTGGATATTGCGCAGCAGGCTGTGGTCGAGATGGAATCGGAACGCCTGCGCAACGCTTTGCTGGCGGCGATTTCCCACGATGTGCGAACGCCGCTGACGGCCTTGATCGGTCTGGCGGATTCACTGCGCCAATCGCTGCCGCCGCTGGCCGCAGAGCAGGCGCAGACCGCGCAGGCCCTGGTTGCCCAGGCTCGGGAACTCAATGCCCTCGTGAACAACCTGCTGGACATGGCGCGCCTGCAAAGCGGCGCTGTGCGCTTGCGCATGGAGTGGCAATCGGTCGAGGAAGCCGTGGGCAGCGCGATTCGCGCGGCGCGCCCGGCCTTGGGCGAGCAGCAGGTGTTGACCGAACTGGACCCCGATCTGCCGCTGGTCGAGTTTGACGCCGCGCTGATCGAACGCGTGCTGGTCAACCTGCTGGAAAATGCCGCCAAGTACGCAGCGCCACCGATTATCATCGGCGCCCACGTTACCGATGATTTCCTGCTGATCACCGTGCGCGATCACGGCCCCGGTTTGCCCGCTGCGCTCAAAGGGCGCGAGCACGAACTGTTCGAGAAATTCGTGCGCGGGGCAGCCGAGTCCGCCACACCGGGGGTTGGTCTGGGACTGGCCATCTGCAAGGCCGTGATCGATGCCCATGGCGGCGTGCTGGGCGCAGCCAATAGCGCCGAGGGTGGCGCAGAGTTCAGCATCCGGTTGCCGCGCCGGGCGCCACCTGAAGCGATTGAGAAGGAATTGCCATGAACGCTCCTGTTGCCATCGTGATTGAAGACGAGCCGCAGATCAGGCGCTTCGTGCGCGGCGCACTGGAGACCGAGGGCTGGCAGGTATTCGAAGCCGCTACTGCGCAACAAGGCGTCATCGAAGCTGGAACCCGCAAGCCCGATCTGCTCGTGCTCGACCTGGGCCTGCCGGACCGCGACGGCCTGGAAGTGATCCGCGATGTGCGCGGCTGGTCCACGGTGCCCATCATCGTGCTGTCGGCGCGCACCGATGAGTTGGACAAGATTGCCGCACTGGATGCCGGTGCCGATGATTACCTCACAAAGCCGTTCGGCGTGAGCGAACTCCTGGCCCGAGTGCGCGCCAACCTGCGCCGACCGCGCAGCAGCGCCAGCGAGGACGCCGAAAAGGTGTTCCGCTTTGGAGACGTCGAAGTGGACCGACTGGCCCGTGTCGTGCGTCGCAGTGGCGTCGAAGTGCATCTCACGCCCATTGAATACCGACTTCTTTGCGTACTGATTGCCAATGTCGGCCGTGTGCTGACCCATCGCCAACTATTGCGCGAAGTCTGGGGTCCGTCTCATGCCGCGCAAAGTCATTACCTGCGAATTTACATGGGTCATCTGCGGCAAAAGCTGGAGCATGACCCGGCACAGCCGCGCCATTTGTTGACTGAGACGGCCGTTGGTTATCGGCTGTTGCGCGAGCACTGATACTGCATTCGAAGATCAATTCTTTCGCCCATTGGTCGGTTCCAGTCGACGAACTGACAAACACCCGGCCGGTCGGCTTCGACAGCTAAAGCGCTCGCCGAAGTTGGCGCATCAGACCATCACTTCGCCAGCCGCTTGCGGATCGTTTGCAACTCGCGTTGGCGCGCGCGATCAGACCGGGGGTAGGTCATGTGCAGGCTCTTGAACGCATCGAGAATGACTTCCGAGATGATCAGGTGGGCGTTCTGCTTGTCGTCGGCCGGCACGGCGTACCAGGGGGCATCTTCGGTGCTCGTCGCGCCGAGGCACTCTTCATAGGCTTGCTGATACTTCACCCAGGACGCGCGCTGCACGATGTCGGCCGTGCTGAACTTCCAGTTCTTTTCCGGGTCATCGATGCGTCGCAGCAGGCGCAGCCGTTGTTCTTCCTTCGACAGGTGCAGGAAGAACTTGATGATCCGGGTTCCGTTGCGATGCAGGTGGTTTTCCAGTTCCCGGATCGATTGGTAGCGTTGCGGCCAGAAATCCGGCGCTTGCAACACCTCGACCGGCAAGGCTTCGCTGCGCAGAATCTCCGGCTGCACGCGCACGATCAGGACCTCTTCATAGTACGAGCGATTGAAGATGCCGATATGCCCCCGCTCCGGCAGGCATTGGGTGGTGCGCCAAAGAAAGTCATGGGCCAGTTCTGCGCTACTCGGGTGCTTGAAGCTGAACACCTGGCAGCCCTGCGGGTTCACGCCCGACATCACGTGCTTGATGGCACTGTCCTTGCCGGCAGCGTCCATGGCCTGGAAGATCAGCAACAGGGAGTAGCTGTTGTTGGCATACAGAAGACTTTGCAGCTCTGTGAGTTCGGCGATCTTCTCTTCGATCAGCTTTCGATAGTGCTTGCCAGACTTGTACAAGGGCTTCACGGTCGTGGCGCGCGTTGCCAGCCCAACCTCGACACCTTCGGCCACCCGAAACGCCGCACAATCGATCTTCATCTGAGTTCTCCTTGAACGCGCAGGCCGCTTTGACTTTGGCGGGCGCGGCGCTGGGGCAGCGGATACGAGATTCGTTGCGTTCAACTTCCATTGCCCCAGCCTGTCGTGTATCCCGATGTCATTCCTGACTCATCGAGCAGAGCCGCTTGTCAGCAGCTAATCCGTCACACTTGCGCTCAGCCGGTCCATATCGTGGATCTCACGGTCGTAGGCGGCCGGGCCGCTCAGAACGATGGTCTGCATACCGTTGTCATACTCCGCTACCTCGAACTGACGGTCTGGCAAATGACCGTTGGTCGAAGGAAAGAGCGCGAACACCCTATCCCCCGCTTGCAAGGCTGCCACCAATTTGGCAACCGGCGCGATGACCTCAGGCGTGGCCCAGGCGTTACGTCTTGTGTTCACTTTGCCCCACAAGGCACCGGTTACACGACCGTCCTGATCAAGCGCCACCTTCGATACCGCAAAGGTGCGTGGTACATGGGCACTCGCGCGGTGCTTGGTCGTTCGCGAGAAGCGGGGACTGTCTTCCGGCAGGGTCATGCTTTGCAGGTCGAACTGCGAGCTCGAATGGGAACCAGACGACCTGGCCAATGCAATGGTCTCGCCACCATTGCGGTGCGCAATGATTTCAAACGTATGCTCCGGGATATGCGGCGGCCAGCCCTGAAACACGGCCGCAACCTGCGCGCCAGCATGAATCTCATCCACAACGTCGTCCACAGGCACCAGTTCCTCTGAGCTCAGTTTGCGGTTTGACTTGGCATCGACTTCGTTCCAAAGGACATGCGTCACGTGACCCAAACTGTCCATGCGGACTTTGGATACCGCAAAGAAATGTCCGATCTCACTTTCGCGCGGACGCGCTCTTGCGCCTTGGTATGTCATATTGATTCTCCCTTAAGGTTGTCCTCTGTCACAAGCCCTTGCCAGCGTGCCGGACATCACCCTTATGGCGCCGCTCGGTCAGGGATTCGGTGTTTGAAGGGCGCCCAGCCTGACGCTTGTCAGCCTTGGACAAGGCGATGGCAACCGCCTGCTGGACCGCCGCTTTCTTCGTTGGCGGATGGCTGTTGCCAATCCCACCGTCTCGCTTCCAGTCGTCCACCAGCGTTTTGATGTTGCTGCTGACAACTGAATGACTGGACCCATTCTTCAATGGCATGCAATCTCTCCGGTACGAAAAATTGAATACGCCAGCACAGCGTTCAAGTGAAATTGCTGGTGGCGAATTCCCAGTTGGCCAGATGGGAGAGAAAAGCCTCCACGAATTGGGGACGCTGGTTTCGGTAATCGATGTAGTAGGCATGTTCCCAGACGTCAAGCGTCAATAACGGCTTGTCGGCGCCCGTCAGCGGCGTTCCAGCGGCGCTGGTGTTGGCGATGTCGACTGAGCCGTCTGGCTTCTTCACCAGCCAGGTCCAGCCCGAGCCGAAATTGCCGATGGCCGCTGCCTGAAACAACTTCTTGAATTCGTCAAAGGATCCCCACTTCTTCTCGATTGCGGCAGCCAGCGCGCCTTGTGGAACGCCGCCGCCTTCGGGCTTCATGCTGTGCCAGAAGAAGGTGTGGTTTGACACCTGCGCAGCATTGTTGAAGATGCCGCCGGCCGGTGCTTTTTTGATGATGGCTTCAAGGGGCAGATCCGAGTACTCAGTGTCCTTGATCAAGGCATTGAGATTGGTGACGTAGGCCTGATGGTGCTTGCCGTAATGGTATTCAAGGGTCTCGCGCGAGATGTGCGGCGCCAGAGCGTCTTGCGCATAGGGAAGTTGGGGCAGAGTGTGTTGCATGGTGATGTTCCTGGAAAAATTTGATGTCAATGTCGGGTTGATAAGACTCGGCGCCAGTGGGCATTGTTCATCCCCTTCGCCCCGATGTTCTGTGCGCCAGCGAACATGGCAGGCAATCGCGCGGCGCGCAATGCTGCGCCGGAGCTTGTCGCAGTAACAGGCTTTGCATTCATGCGCTAGGCCAGGGTTCGTACCGACTTTTCCCGCTCCCATTGGCGCGTCATTGCAGCAACAATGAAGAGACCAATTTCCTTGCTGCCAAACACCCCCGCGTCTGGCCAAAGATTCGCCGTTTTCAAAAGCGACTGGCCGCCTCGGTCAATGACGATGGCCTTGAGATGAGCGAAAGCATCACGCACAAAATCGACGGCGGCACTCTCCGTCGAAAGTGTTGTTGCGCTCTCCTGCGAGAGGATGATTGCCACGGCATCAAATAGCACGGAAGGCATGCCGGCCAGTTGTCCGTCAGCCGCCAGCGTCGAACCATCGGCCAGCTTTGTGCCACCAATCTTGGGGGCGATGATCTTCACGTTGGCGCCGGCATCGGCCGCCGCTTTGCGTATCTTCTTGACAAGAGCCCCGTCTGAGCCCTCTGCGATCAGGATGCCAATGGTGCGCCCCATCAGCGTCGCTTTCATCTTGCCGATGATCTGCAAGGCGGGCGAAAGCGCCAGTTCCTGCACTGGCGCTGCAGCCGCCGGCGCATCGGGCAGTTGGTCGAAACCAAGACCGACGCCGACCCGGTGCGCGAGATCTTCGTCAATATGTCGCAGATGAGCGACGATTGCCTCCCTCACATGGAGATGGTCAAGCTTGGACAGCTCAAAGACAAAGGCCGAGGCGATGTGCGCCTGTTCAAACGCGCTTTGGCTTCGATAGAACTGGCGTGCCTGGCTGTAGTGGTCAGCGAAGCTCGACGCGCGGACGCGGCCTTTCTCGCCCGTTTCAGTGACGGCGGCGCTGTGAAAACTCCTGGCCGGTGTTTCGCGTGGCGAGTTTTTGGACAAGGAGCTGGGCTCGTAAGCCACACGACCCTCGGGCTGCGCCATCTGCATGTGGCCGTCGCGCTGTTGAGTGGCAAACGGGCACTTGGGCGCGTTGATCGGGATCTGGTGAAAATTGTGTGAGCCCAAGCGCGAAAGCTGTGTGTCGAGATAAGAAAACAGTCGGCCCTGCAAGAGCGGATCGTTCGAGAAATCGATGCCCGGCACGACATGCGAAGGGCAGAACGCCACCTGCTCGGTTTCCGCAAAGAAATTGTTCGGCCAGCGATTGAGCATCATGCGGCCAATCGTTTTCAAGGGCACCAACTCTTCTGGGATCAACTTGGTCGCGTCCAGATGATCGAACGGGAATTGGTCGGCTTGTTCTTGCGTGAAGAGCTGCACGGCAAATTCCCATTCGGGAAAATTGCCGGCTTCGATGGCCTCGAACATATCGCGGCGGTGGAAGTCCGGATCAGCGCCGGCAATCTTGACGGTCTCATCCCAAATGGTGGACTGCAAACCGAGCGCGGGACGCCAGTGGAATTTGACGAAGGTCGATTCGCCTGCTTCGTTGATCAACCGGAAGCTGTGCACACCAAAACCTTCAATCATGCGCAGCGAGCGCGGTAGCGTGCGATCCGACATGATCCACAGCACCGTGTGCATGGATTCGGGTGTGAGCGAAATGAAATCCCAGAACGTGTCGTGCGCGGTCGCCGATTGCGGAAAGCCGCGGTCAGGCTCCATCTTGACGGCATGGATCAGGTCCGGGAACTTGATCGCATCCTGGATGAAGAAGACCGGGATGTTGTTGCCTACCAGGTCCCAGTTGCCCTCCTGAGTGTAGAACTTGACGGCGAATCCGCGTATGTCACGCGGCGTATCGACCGAGCCGGCGCCGCCTGCGACGGTCGATATTCGGGTAAACACAGGCGTTTTTTCACCGACTTCGGTCAGTATCCTGGCACTGGTGTATTGCTTGAGCGATCTGGTCAGCTCGAAGTAACCATGCACGCCCGTGGCGCGGGCGTGAACAATGCGCTCGGGAATGCGCTCATGATCGAAGTGGGTGATTTTTTCACGGAGGATGAAATCCTCCAGCAGCGCAGGGCCGCGCGGATCGGTCCTCAGTGAATTTTGATTATCAGAGACGGCGACGCCCTGGTTCGTCGTCAGGACAGGGTGCCCTGCGGCAGCGATCTGGTGCAGTTCACCACCGGCCGATGGGAATGATTGTGCGCTTGCGTCCGAGCCTTTCTTGTTTTTGTGTTCTTCAGCGTGATGCTTTGTTTCTGTTCTTGCTTTTGCTTTTGCTTTGCTCATGATCGATCTCCTGTGTGCGCCATGCTAGGAAATCACCCAAACTTTCTCTGTGCGTTTGCATACAGACTGTCCGAGCCCACAGGGGGCGACGACAGCTTTCCAATTCGCATGCACCTGATGGACAGAGACCTGGCGAGTCATCAAGCGCGACAGATACTGCGTCAGAAAACAAATAAGCGACCATTTTTAGGGGGCGCTTGCTTTGCTCACCCGAAAACAATCTGTTGATTGAAAAAGGGATTTGTCTGGTCGTGTAGTTCGACACACTTCCCAACCAATCGTTGAAACTAGCGGTTGAGTCAGCGAGTTGCTGATGACTTCACCCACTCGATAACATTTCAGCGACCTGCTGCCTTGCATTTCTTGCAGCCCATTGCACATTGACTAACCCAATGTGGCAACCATTTCAATCTTTGGCGCTACGGACTGAACAAGCTTCTGGATGCCGTGGCCAGGGTTGGATTCCCTCAGCAAAGTGAGCGTGGGCGCGACCAAGTCATTGCGGCACAGTGCCAAGGAAACATCCATGAGTTCCTGTTCTTGCAAGGACATCACGCGCTTGCGTACGTTGTCAACCTCCGGCATCTTCAGCATGGTTGTCGGGTTGTCGGGTTGTCGGCAAGCGTGCTCCACCCCCACGTCGAAAACGCGTAGTTAAAAAGGACGCGCCAGATTGAGCGCTCCAGTGCCATCGTGGCCGGCACCGACCCTTCTGCGCCCATTGCGTCAATGTAAGCCTGCATGTCATCGCGCGTTATCTTCCCCAGGGGTTTAGTCGCCAGGGCTGCACGATGCTGAGCCGCACCGGCGGTCTTGGTCAGTTGTGCCCGGCGGTGCGCGTGCAGGCCATTGGGAATGGCGCGCGTGTCCGTATAAGGCGCCAGGGTCACTTCGAAAAATACCGCTACCTTTTTCGGCGGCTTGCCGCTGCCTTTACCAGCCCGGGGCTTCTTGGCCGTCGTGGCCGTTGGCGCAACGGTCTTGATGGGTTTGACCACCAGCGTTTCCAGATGTGCGGCGCGCAGGTACACATTCATGCGCAACGCCTCCTGAACCGCACCTTTTTTGAACGGCAGACGCTTTATCGCGTAGTCCTGCAGGGCTTGGGCGGCCATGGTTGTATCCGGTCCCTGTCCCTTCGGTGCTCCACGTTCGTCGATGGCGGTGCGTTGCTTATTTGCGGCCTTCCTCGCCGCAGCTGCGGTCTTCTTGGCCGAGAGGTAGATGTCGTTGCCTTTATGTCGGACACGAATCGCATAGCCACTGCCCTCTTTATAAGCTTGTGCTTCGCGCTGGGGCCTGCGGGTGACGCCGGTGCTTGTCGTTGGCTCAGTCATGGGACACCGCCTTGCTGCTCGTGCGCGCTTGATTCAAAGCGGACTGGTCGGACTCGGCGCCGAGCCGCGACTGGGGCTTGGTGGCCTCCTGCATTGCCAGAATCTTGGCACCACCAACGTTGCCCGGACAGGGCATCGCCATGTTGGAGCGCTCGCGTGACGTTAGTCGGCGCGGCTTGGAATCGGCGCGCGGGGTGCTTGCCGGGGTGATAACTGAATGACCTGAACTATGCTGCATTTTGCAACTCCTGAGTTAGTGGAGTTACGTGTAGTCATGCCTGTTCTTTTAGCCCAACCGGTCTAAAGACACCGGCTTTCAGACTGTCGCCACCGCAGTGCCTGGGTCCCGTTTTGCAGAGGCTCAAACGCAGCCGTGCGCAGTCACAAGTCACCGCTGCGCAATAGACTGTCATCACCATCGACAGATTCTGCGTCAGAAAACAAATAAGCGGCCCATTTCTGGAGGCCGCTTATTTGCTCACCCATTGCTAACATGTTGATAACAAAGGGATTTTTCTGGTGGCTGGGGCTGGATCCAACAAACTCGGCTAACCTGCACCAATCCTCATTCTTCGACAATGTCGCAATTCTTGGGTACACATTTGGGTACACCGGACTACCAGCTTTTGATTGTACCGAATTCGCCTTTACCTGATTCGGCATAGTGTCCAACCTTCGTCGCGCACACGATCTCTTCAACCCGACTCCCACTCAATATGTGTTGGCCAGAAACTTACCAAACTGAGAGCTAAGCGGTCGCCTGAACTACGGATTCAGCGTTGACGCTACAACCGAGTTGACGTGCTTACGGTGCTTTCAAATCGAGCTCATACGCCTGGGCGATGCGCTCCGCGATACCGGAGACCGTGACACTGCCAAGTTGCAACGATTTTGGATCAACCGAAGTATCAGATGCCAAGGTCCTCAGGAATCTGGTCATGTCATCGGCGATCTTCTCCGCAAGCGGAATGCGAGTCGCGGGTGCAAGCATTTGGGCGAGCCGCAGCACGTCGTTGAGGTGCTTGCGGATGTCCCTCGAATCCACCGGCTCACCCTGTTCCTTGCGCGCAGTCAGTTCCAACCACGCGATCGCTTTCAACGGAATCAATCGATCCTCGCCCACCCAAGGCAAACCATCGACTTCGCGCCGCCCCGTGATGATGAATTCATAGTAGGCGTCATCCAGCAGGATGGCAGACAGGCTGGAGACGGCTTCTTCCAGCGGTATCGGCGTAAGTTGACTTCCTTCGGCTGGCTGAAGACCATTTGGCGCTCGCGCGAACAATTCGACCATGACCGGGAAACGCTCGTCCGTCGGCTTTTGAAAGCGGTAAAAAATGGGCTTGCCGGTGTCGCTGGCCTGGCGGATGGCGTAACCCCCCGCTTCGATGAATTTCCAGAAGGCCTGCCCGAATGCTGGTGTCAGCGATTCCACGTGCAGAACAATGTCCAGATCCTTCGTGGCGCGAAACGCCAGCCCGGCCTCGGCCATGGTCAGGGTGGCGGCCGTGCCACCGATCAGGATGTATTGATCGGCGTGGTCCTTGAACCAGGTACGAAAGACGTCCAGTCCCTTTACCATGGCAACTGCTCCTTAAGTTCATCCAGCGCGAGTTGAATGCGCTCATCCGAGTTGTCCTGCAGGCTGAGTATCAGCGACAACGGATCTACCGAGTTGGTGCCCGGCAGTAGCGCCGGGCTGTAGCTCCACAATTGCCATTCGCACGCACTGGGCGTGGGCTCGGGTAACTCTTCGATGCCAGCCTGCGTTGCCGCCTTCCACTGAGCCGGGCTCAACGCGTAAATTGGCCATTGTGGTGCAGCCAGCATCGAATAGCTTGCAAGCGCGCTCAGCCCGGCCAGCAGCTTCGGCTGAAAGGCAATCGGCAGCTCAGCGTGGTGCACCCAGACGGTCCGCTTGACCGGACTGCGGAGCAAAGGTCTTGCCTGCTCCCAAATTTGCTGTGGCAGGCGTTCCATCCGCAACCAGCGTGACCGGCCAACCGTGTAAGGCGTGGCAATATCGGCCGCTGTCAACTCCTTGATGACTCGGGAGAGGGTCATCGGCGTATAGCCCAGTTCGGTAGCCACAATAGACAGTTGCCATTCCGTGTGCCATGGGCGGCGCAATATGGCTGTGATCAGCATAGCCTGCGTCGAGGGACTGAGCGTTGCTTCTCTATTCGGTGACCGCTGGCGGAAGTATTCACGTAAATCGATACCGAGGTCGGGTAGATAGAGTTGATTGCCGGGAACAATGAACGGGACCTTCTGTTCGATCAAACGCCGGCGCTCGTAGGAGGCCAAGGCGCCCGTGACATAAATGACCGGCTGCCCGGCAAGCGTCCTCACCTTGTTTAACTGGATTCGAATCTCGCCCAGAAGTGGCTTATCCGTCTTCCGGTCGATCGCCAGCAAAACGGGTTGCCCCAGCAGATCGAGTTCATGGAACTGAAAGGCATCCCGCAGGAAATACGGCAGTTCGGATTCACGCACCCATGGTCGAAACTCCTGGACGGGAACGCCCAAGACTTCGTGGAGGTAACGTTGAACAGCGGTATCCAGTGTTGGCACGGGGAGTCCAAAAACAACTTAATAAACGCACGATAACACAAGTAATGTTATCGTGCAACATTTAAGTTACAAATAGAGCTATTTGCGCCCGCGACTTTGCGCCATGCACTGCCCATGCTCTGCCCATGCTCTGCCCAAGTGGAATCTCGTCTAGTCACTCACCCATTTTTTTAGCTCACCCGTTTAACCTCGGCGCTCAAGATTCCTGACCCACTTGTGCTCACCGAAAGCTGACCCACCGAGTGCGCGCCTGTTTGTGATCGGTCGCGCACGAAGGACTTCAAGCTGAGGTTTGGCGGCTGCATCTG
>CAIXNB010000172.1 GCA_903920695.1 uncultured beta proteobacterium | reverse complement strand
GTCGTGGTTCTTCAGCACCGAGCGCAAACCGGCCAGTACCAGCCCGCGGTCGAAACGCGGCTGCTGGTGCACCGGGTCGCCCGCGGCTGGCGCTCGCTCGCGCACCAGCAGCCAGCAGGCGATGCCCAGCAGCGTGGAAACGGCCGCCAGTGCCACGAAGATGCTGCGCCAATTGCTGAGCTGGGCCAGCCAGGACAGTGGCGCACCAGCGAGCACCGAGCCCAGATTGCCAATCAGCATCGACAAGCCGACCAGGCTCGCGAAGCGCCGTTCGTCAAATGAGACGGCGATGATCTTGAGCATGGCAATAAAAGTCACTGATACGCCCAGGCCGATCAGCGTGCGCCCGAGCAGCGCCAGTTCGAGCCCCGGCGCGAGGCCGAACAGCAGGCTGCCCAGTGCGCCCACCAGTCCGCCGAGCAGCAGAATCCGACGTGGCCCGAGCGTGTCAACCAGGATGCCGGTGGGCACCTGCATCAGCGTGTAGACATAGAAATAGGTGGCCGCTAGCGCGCCCAGCGACGACGCGCTGGTGTTGAATGCGGCGGCCAGATCCTCTGCGATGCCCGCTGGCGCAAAGCGTTGAAAGAAGGACAAGGCGTAGGTCGCAACCACGATAGACAAGGCCAGCGTGCGGCGACGGCGTTCACGGCGTTGCGGTGCGTCCATATTCGCGCGAGTATCGCACTGACGCGTTAAGGTGCTCGCGCTGCTGGCCGCCAAGTCAGACGCCACTGCTTTGCTCAATAACGAAGAAACCCCGGCCTGGCGCCAGTTGCGCGCTGAAATTCTGAAACGACGGGATATTGCCGAGAAGGGACGGAAAGCGCCCACCAGCGGGTTAACCAAAGTGCCGCGTTCTGGATCAATCTGTCGATCGGTATCGCCGCAATCGCCGCCCTGGTGTGGGTGGATCGCGCTATGGCAGCAAGCCGACCTTCGTGGCATTGATCGCTGTACACGCGGAATTTCAGCAGAAAGCGGGACAAGTCGCCCGCGTCGTCAATCAGGGCGATGGTGCCAGGCCGAGCAGATGTTGGAGAGTGGCAGCCGTTTTGCCGAGGCGTCGAGCGAAGTGGGTCGCCTGATTGTTCAGCTCACGCGCGAACTCGATGACAAGACCAAAACGCCCGAACGCGCGCCTGCGCCCAAGGCGCCCGCCAGGACGGCGGCGATGGAGATTGACGAATGGGAGTCGTTCTGGCATCAGGCTATTGGTAGGCCAGCGCATCATGGGTTGATATCTGAATCGCGCGCCTTGCCGGCAGGCGGCTGGCGAGCCAGCCGAAGACCAGCGTTGTGACGAGAACGATCACGAAACCCTCGCCACTGAAGGCCGGGCGCACTGTCGCGTCCTCGGCCAGCATCAGTTTGCCGAAGAAGACGGCCGCCACCTGGCTTAACGGCCAGGCCAGCAGCAGGCCCAGTGCAATGCTGGCAACACTGGCGATCATGCCTTCAGCCACAAACAACTGGAAGATCATGGGTGGCGTGGCGCCGATGGCGCGCAGGACGCCGATCTCGCGTGTGCGTTCCTGGATCGTGATGCCGGTGGCCGACGCCATGCCCAGCGCGCTCACCATAAGCACCAGCAGCGAAAGCAAACTGAGTGCTGTCAGGATGATGTTGAGGTGGTCATAAATCACCTTGACACGCTCGGCCTGCGACATCACGTACAGCACCGGCAAGTCAGACCTGGCAATCGCGCCTTCGATCTCGCGTTTGAGGGACATGACTTCGCTGTAGCGCTTGCTCTTGGCGACGAACATCAGGCTGTTGATGCGGTGCTGCGGATTGGCAGCGGCGTCGTAGGCGGTCTGGTCGAGATAGGCCTTGGGTTTGTCAAGTTCTTCGATCACGCCGACCAGTGTTACCACCAGCGTTTTGCTGCCAATCTTGATGGTCTGGCGACTGCCGATGGCGGGTTTGCCGTAGAACGCCAGGGCGGGCTGATTGAACACCACTTCGGGTGGCTCGGCCTGTTGCAGCCAGCGGCCCTGAACGACACGGGGTTTGAACAGATCGGTGTCATAGGGCAGGGCGACCAGCCCGACGCCGCCGCCGGACGTCAAGCTTGAAGTGTTCATCACTTGCGATTGCAGTTCGCCACGGCCGCCGTTCCAGGTCTCGATGCGTGCGACTCGGTCGATGCCAGCAACGACGGCGAGTGCACGGTCGCGGTCGATCTGGCCGCTGAGCACGACCTGCACGTCGTGTTTCATGCTGGCGTCGAAATCGGTCAGCATGACGGCCAGCGATTGGCGCACATTGAATCCGGTGCTGAAGATCGCCACACCCAGCGCCATGGTCAGCACGGTGATCAGCAGGCGCTTCTTTTGGCGCAGGCTGTTGCGCGCGGCCAGCACCAGCCAGCGTGGTGCCCATGCGGCCGACGTCGGTTTCGCCTCGGCATCCATGGCGTTGGGCGCAATGCCGTAATCGCTCAAGGCATCGTGGACCGAGCGCCGGATGCTTTTGAGGATGGCGGGCATTGACAGCAGGATGGGCAGCAGCAGACTGACGGCGATGAGCGTGAAGTACATCGGCAGAGGTAAGTGCTGCGTCAGGATGTTGAAGTTCAGCTTGCCGGCGACGAAGTTGGAGAAAGCGTAGCCCGAGGCGACCGCCAGCGGCACCGCAATGACACCGGAGGCGATGCCCAGGGCGAGCAGCATGATCAGGTAGATGGCCATGACCTGCCAGCTTGATGCGCCAATGGCCTTGAGGATGCCGATTTGGCGTACTTGCTTGGCCAGGATGGAGGCCATCAGTTGCGACACCAGTACCGCACCCATCAAGAAGGCGAGCAAGCCAATGCCGCCTTGCAGAAAGAGCAGCGTGTTGAGTTGCCATTGATGCGGATGTTCGTTGAGCTTGGGGATGTTGACGCTCGTGACCTGAATCCCGACGGACTTGAAGTACGCGAGCGTTCCTGCAACGGCGCTCTGCACATCCCCCCGGTTGGCTGCTTTGCGGATGCGCAGAATCAGCCGCTGGTTGACGCCCTCGCCGGTGATTTCGGCAAAGCTCGCTTTGTTAACGTAGGCATAGATGAAATGGTCTTGCGTGGCGGGTGCTTGCGCCGGGTCAAAGGCGATGCCGGAAATCGGCAACTCGACCATGCGCGAGCCGGCGCGCACGCGGGCCCGGGACCCGACATCAAGATTGGAGATCCGGCGGCCGTCACGTTCCATCAACATGCTCCCAGGTGGCGGCACGGCCAGTCCCTTTTCCTGGTAAATGCGTGCCATGCTGGGGTGTTCGAAGTCCTGTACGCCGAACAGCCAAAGTGGAATCCAGTCGTCAGGGCGGACCTCGATTCGTTGCAAAGACAGATCGCGCAGCTCGGCGCTTTCGATTTCCGGCCGGGCACGCAAAGCGGTGAGATCGAGCCGGGTGAAGTCGGGCGAGGTCAGTACCGCTTGCATGGGTTGCGTCTGGATGTAGTTCTCGTTCAGATCCCGGGTCAGGATGGTGTAGCACACGAGCACGCCGCCGACGCCCCAGATGCCGACCACCAACGCAAAGAGGGCGAGCAGTGTCTGGCCCGGCGTGCTGCGCAGATCGCTAAAGGCTTTTCGGAGCGTCATGTTCATGGCCGCGCACCTCGTGTCTCGGTGGACTCGTGCACGTCGCTTTCAACCGTGCCGTCCTTGAGCGTGATGACGCGCTCGAATCGGGTGCTGACCGATGGATCGTGCGTGACGACGATGACGGTTTTGCCAGCGTCTGCCAGTTGCCGGAACAGGTTCTGGATGACGCTAGTGGTTTGGCTATCAAGGTTGCCAGTGGGTTCATCGGCCACCATGATTGGGGGGTCGTTCGCCAGGGCGCGGGCGATGGCCGCACGTTGTTGCTCGCCACCGGACAGGGCCGCCGGCAGCTTGTTGGCATGCTTGCCGATGCCGACTTGGTCCAGCAGTTGCTGGGCGCGAAGTTGGCGCTCGTTCTTCGGGATGACTTTGACGAAATCCATCGCCAGCAACACGTTTTCGAAAATGGTCAGCGTCGGAATCAGTTGGAAGAACTGGAACACGATGCCGATGTTCTTGCCGCGCCAGCGTGCCAGCGCACTCTCGTCGAGCGTGTGGACATCAATGCGGTTGATCATCACCGAGCCTTGGCTCGGGTGATCGATGCCTGTGAGCATATTGAGCAGGGTCGATTTGCCGCTGCCGGACTTGCCGATGATCGCGACGTACTCGCCGGCGCAAAAGCTCAGGTCAATGTCTTTGAGCGCCGTGAAACCGGCGCCCGCACCGGTGTAGGTTTTGCTGATAGCGCGTAGTGCGATCAGGCTGGCGCCGCTTAGCGGTGCATGACCGGTCCTCGACTGTGTTGTGGGATTCGTGGTGTTCATTGAATCGGTCCCTTTTGTCGTGTGTGCTGGTGTTCTAGCATGCGCCGCCGCGTTATCGGACTTTGAGTTCGAGTATCCGCGCCGGGGTTTTGAAATCAAACTGCAGCCGCTCAAAATCGGGCCGGCCTGACAGCAGGCCGAGCACGAAGCCGCCGGAAAATCCGAGGGGTTCGGAGGGACCGAGCAGGCCGTGGTCGATGGTCCCGTTGTCGTTCTCGTCATGGAAGACAACGGCCGCATAGTTCCCGGTAGCCAAACCCGGGAACCGAAACACCGCACTGTCGCCTTCGATGGCTGCGACCAGTTGCCAGTGCCCGGGACCGAGTACGTTGTCGCCGGGGGCGAATAGCTTGGCTACCGCATGCCCACGCGCGTGTTTGAAGCCGCTGGCCCGGATCGTAAGGACCGGCTCAGCATTGACTGCGGCTGCTGATAGCGCAGACGCGCCGACTGCCAACGTCAAGCCGATCAGGGCTAATCGCTGGTTCAAATTGCTGTGTTCGATCATGGATACCTCGTTTTAGAATGGACATGCGTTCATTCTGTCGGCGGCCTGTGCCAAGGTCCAGACACGACAGGTGCCAATTTGTTCAGTTACAGACAAAAACTGTCTTGGTGTTCAGGAGAGGGCATGGCAAAGTCACAGACCACTGTGTCGGCGGATCGTCGCAGCATACGCACGCGCATGGCCTTGCGCTACGCGCTGATTGAACTCATCGCCGAGCGCGGTTGGGACGACATTGCGGTGCAAGACATCTGTGAGCGCGCCGACGTCGGTCGCACCACGTTTTACCTGCACTACCCGAACAAGGATGCGTTGCTGCAAGGCGGCCTGGATGAACTGCAGGCCGAATTGCAGCGCCAGGCGCAAGCTCTGGCAGATGCAGCGCGCCGGGATGTCGGAACGCCAGCGGGCTTTCATTTCATCGCCGGTCTCATAGCCCATGCACACGATCAGCGGCAGCTTTTTCGCGGCCTGATCGGCCGGCGCAGCGGCCATGTCGTGCAGCAACGATTTCGTGAAATGGTGATCCGTCTCATCAGCGACGAGCTGTCCGAATCAGGTGGCAGCTTGCCGCGTGCGGCGCTGGCGCGTTGGCTGGCTGGCGCCTTTGTCGAACTGTTGAGCTGGTGGGTCGAGCAGGGCACCCAGTTAACGTCCGCAGAACTCGCAAGGGAGTTTGAGGTTCTGGCGCAACCGGTATGGGAACAGGCGCGACAGAAAGACTGAGGGGAGAACATGAGACTGCCAGGCTTGATTGCAATCCTCGCCAGCGGCCTGCTCGGCGCGTGTAGTTCGCTATCCACTGCACCTGATGCCAGCAGCGCGAAGGCACATGTGCAGGCAGCTGAGCGCGCTTTTGCCCACACCATGGCCGACCGAAATCATGCGCAATTTGCGAGTTTCATTTCTGATGAAGCGGTGTTCTTCGGCGGCCCGAGCCCGCTGCGTGGCAAGGCCGCTGTGGTCCAGGCGTGGGTGCGTTATTTTGTGGCGCCAGTGGCGCCGTTTACATGGGAGCCCGATGAAGTGGAGGTGCTGGCGCCTGGAGGCGCCCGGAACCTGGCGCATCGTCTTTGACAAGGGCGAGTCCGTTTGCGCGTCAGATTGTCGCTAGTACACGGATACCTCTGTGTCGGAGTACTAGGGCGCCAGCGAGTTGCACTGGAGCCGGTCTGCCCCAAGCCGTATTAGCGTATTGGGGCGGCGCAATCCTCGCCAGCGGCCTGCTCGGCGCCTGTAGTTCGTTGCCGCCGGCGGCACTAAAGGCTCAGGATTTCTCTGCGCCTTTACTGGTATTGTTGCGAAACCTCTCGCTTTCTCGCGAGTAGACGGGCATGAAGTGACAGTTGAATATCTGTTCCAACCAATCAGCCATGTGCTGGCTCTTCTGTTCGTAGTACTCTGCATATAAGTCCCACAAACGTGCATCATTCAAGAAACTTGGCAACTTCGGTTTATTCTTCAATAGCTTCGCACGTAGTATTTCCGGGGAAAACTCATGGATCGAGCCTTCGACCGCTCCTCTAGCTGCTGCCACTGATGCGAATTCGTGCGCACTCATTTCGCTAATCGCCTCCTCCAAGGCTCTGTTCACTGGCATGTAGCCACCAACGCCTGTGGAATTAAATAACACGTACTGAAGGACTTCATCCAAACCCATACCGCTCTTTAACGGGTTGTTGTTTTGCGACGCCAACATTGTCCTGTCAGGAGCCCGTAGTTCCCGTTTGACTTGTGCTCGAACACCCATCAACTCCGTCAACGCGCCAACAATAACTCTTATGGCGCCGCCCATCTGTTCCCAATTGGCCTCATCCAGATTTTTTGGGCTGTCAATGCCAAGCCCCCTGCACAGGGCTGTTAAGGCAGCTTCATCGCCTTGCAGAGCTTCAGACCCCGTCGCTGGGCCGTCAACGATTTTGTCGATAGTCGCCTCGGATACCGATGTGCGAGATGATTCAAATCCACCCAAAGGGTGCAAGGGTTCAATTGCGTCGGTCCGCGCGCCTGCATCAACTTCAGGGGCGGTGCTATTCGGCCAGATTTGTTCCTCTGACCAAGCGTCATTGAACGGGTCACAGTTAAGGCTTGTTGAATGCGGAATTTCCGGCATCCGATCATTTTTTGCAACCGCTTGCGCGGTCTCAATTTCGCGGCCATGTTCAGACGGCGATAGCCAATTGGCTTGAATATCCGCCCACGGATCCCCTTGGCTTGCCACCGATCCACTCACACGGGAACTTCCCTCAGAAATGGTTGGCGCACCTGTGTCGGATCTTGCTTGGAGTTCTTGCAGTGCCCCCTCAGTTGATTGACGGGTGGGAGGGCGAACGGGGAGTTTGAAATCGTGAACATGATCGGTAGCAAGCTTCTGAACTGGGGCTTCCAGAGTTGTTTTGAGCAGTGTTGACGCACCAAGACCTCCGGTCGCGCCGATTGGTTTGCCCAAAAAATCGTCAATACAGCGTGCTGGCGCAACATGGTCGGGGACGCTGCTGTTGAAAACCGAAATTGGATCAAGCGGCGAACAGGAAGAATTCATCGCGCCGCCAATTTGCAGCCCTGGGGCGGTTGTTTGTCCGGGGGCATGGGGGAGCATGGCAGGCAGACCACTTCCAAAACCGAGACTGCCGGAACTGTCTGAGATGTCGGGCGAAGAAGAAACTGAATTTTGAGGCCTTGGCCGAAAGAACATGTTGTCAAATACGGATTCCGACTTGGACTGTCCAGGGCTGAACGCGTCGAACTGATCAGATCTTTGATGCTCCGATAGTGCGCTATGTCGCCCAGCAGAGGTGCTGACGACGGTCAATGAGTAGGGACCGAGCTGAGCAGACTTCCCGACCTCGAGAATGATGTGTTGACCATGGTGCGTCTCTCCATTTTCAGTGACGACACCATTGACTGTTGATAGTACCGTTACCCTGACACCATTGTCGGCATAGTCCAGTGCAATATGTTTTCGTGATATCGATCGCTCTGGATCTGGCAAGTGAATGGCTGCATTTGAATCGCGCCCGACGATGATTGGCGACGCCCCTGGGTCAATGATTTCAGTTCGACTGAATCCCGATCCGATCAGCTGTATCACGTACGACACTACTACCCCCCGTGTGAAAATTACAACGAAGGCTTTGATGATACCTCCGCAAGACAAAACTGCTACGCATTTAAGCGCTGATCGGATAGTATCTGTGCTAAGGGGGGGATTTGAGCGTTTCGTTCAATCGCTTTGCCGTGGCAATGAAGATTACAGGTCCCCAATGTAGGTGAACCAAATGGAGAGGTGCCAATGAGCGAGATTAGTCGATCTAAACTGTTTTCAAAACTGGATGCCTCTGCGTACAAGGCGCTTGAGGCTGCCACGGTTTTTTGCAAGTTGCGAGGCAATCCCCATGTTGAACTCGTTCACTGGATATTTCAGTTGAGACAGGTTGAAAATGGCGATTTATCAAAGATCGTCGAGAAGTTTGATCTGAATTTAGCGCGACTTCAGTCCGACTTCATGATTGCGCTAGATTCATTACCTCGTGGTGCCAGTTCGATCTCAGATCTATCCTCGCATATTGATGAGGCAGTAGAGAGAGCGTGGACTTATGCTTCGGTGATGTACGGCGCTTCACGGGTGCGCAGTGCCCACCTCATTATTGGGGCTTTCAAGTCAACTTCCCTGCGAAATGCACTGTTGGCAATTTCACGGGAGTTCGACAAGATAAAGGTTGACCGCCTGATGGATGGCTTGGACACACTGTTAGCTGGGAGTTCTGAGTCTGTTGGGGATTCTGATTTGGCAGTTGCTGGACAGCCCGGGATGGCGTCTGGGGCTATGCCCTCAGGGGCTTCAGAGGGTAGTGCCCTATTGCGTTACTCCCAGGACCTCACGGCGAAGGCTGTAGGCGGTGAAATCGATCCTGTACTTGGCCGTGATCAGGAAATACGCCAAATCATTGATATTTTGATGCGGCGTCGGCAGAATAATCCAATTCTTACGGGTGAGGCGGGCGTTGGAAAGACCTCCGTGGTAGAAGGTTTTGCGCTGCGTGTGGCCAAGGGGGATGTGCCGCCCGCGTTGCGTGACGTAAGAATCTGCGCTCTTGACCTCGGCATGCTGCAAGCTGGCGCAAGCATGAAGGGCGAGTTTGAGAATCGACTTCGCCAAGTGATTGATGAAGTGCAATCGTCGGCCAAACCGACGATCCTTTTTATCGATGAGGCGCATACATTGATTGGTGCAGGAGGTGCGGCCGGAACAGGCGATGCGGCAAACCTCTTGAAACCTGCACTTGCTCGGGGCAAGCTACGCACGATTGCAGCAACAACATGGGCCGAATATAAAAAATACTTTGAAAAAGATCCAGCGTTGACGCGTCGATTTCAAGTCATACAGG
>CAIXNB010000171.1 GCA_903920695.1 uncultured beta proteobacterium | reverse complement strand
GGCTTCGCGTGCTGCGGATAGGCTGCGCCGCACTGGGGTGCGGCGCTCCCAGTGACGGCAGTGCAGCGGGCCGGGTTAGGGTAGCATTACTCCGCCGCGAGGCGGGATGTCGGGTCACGGCGCGCGTCAAGCGCCTGTTCCTGAACGAGGCCCTGCGCGACAGGCGCTGAACCCGACGTACAGGATTTCCCTTCTTCCTTCTGCGTCTCTGCGCCTGCGCGTGAGATAATCCGGAAGTGACTGACGCAGAGACGTATCGTAAATCGCCGAAACATCACGCCGGGGGTAACTGGTGATCCTAAAGGGCATAGATAACAAAGATGAAGCCATCGTCGAACTGGAACGTATCGCGGCATCTGAGTCTTCCTCAGTCAGGGCAAGAGTCGAACGAGAGATTCGCATGCTCCGTGCTGGCATCAAAGGTGAGCGTGAGTCTGCTTATCTAATTGACTTCGATTATGCGAAGTCGAAAAGTACGGTAGTGATCCATGATCTACGATTAGAGATTGCCGGTCGGGTAGCGCAAATTGATCATCTCATGATCAATCGCGTGCTGGATGTTCGGGTGCTGGAAAGCAAGCACTTTCATGCTGGACTAAAAATCACTGAGGAAGGCGAGTTTCTGCGGTGGAACGATTTTAAGAAAAGCTATGAGGGTATGGCCTCTCCTCTTACTCAGAACGAACGCCATATCCAAGTGCTTCGGGATGTGTTTCGCAAGATCGAAATGCCCTCACGCCTCGGCGTGCGTCTGACGCCGAGCTTTCACTCCTACATCTTGGTATCACCCAGCGCACGCATTGATCGTCCGAAAAAATTTGATACCAGCAGAGTAATCAAAGCCGATGGTTTGAAGGTTGCATGGAACAAATACGTCGATAGCGCCTCTGTGCTTGGCGTTTTTGGCGGTGTCGCAAAGATTGTTTCTGCTGAAACGGTGCTGGAGATTGGGCAACGACTCGTGGCACTTCATCAACCAGCACACACCAATCATGCAAGCAAGTTCGGGGTGGTTCCCAACAACCATCAGGTTCAACCTGATAAATCGCCGGCGCAAACATTGACGCCGCCAACGGCTGTTGAACCGCCGCCTGGGAAACTATTCCTATGTCGTACCTGCGCAAGCAACCAGGTCACTATCCAGTATGGCAAGTATGGCTACTATTTCAAATGCGCGAGCTGCGCTGGAAATACTCCGATTAAAATAGATTGCGGGATAGTTGGTCATCGTGAGCGTCTGCGCAAAGACGGCAGCAAGTTTTTTCGCGAATGCTCAGAGTGCCGAACCAGTCGGTTATTTTTTGACAATGAAACACCCCAGCACCCGGCCGCCATGTCGGCCGGAAGCTGATCCGGTGCGCGCAAGCGGTGTGACCAGCACCGCTTGCGCGACGCCATCTGCCTTCACAGCGCGATTGTCACTTTCTTTGCGTGCTTGGCGCCTTGGCGTGAGTCCTTTCTTCTGACCGCCTGGCTGGGCGGGGAGCGTTCGATGCCGTTCGGGCGCGACCATGCCCATGTGACGGTGCGCCTGATCGACTTCGAGGACCTGGTGAAGAATCAATACGTCGTCACCACGCAATTCTGTTTCCGCGCCGGCCCGGCCGAGCGGCGCGCGGATGCGATCTTGCTGGTCAATGGCCTGCCGCTGGTCTTGATCGAGGAGAAGACGCCGGTGCGCCGCTTGATCAGGCCTTCGGCACGCTCACCGATAACCTGTCCGATCTGGACCGGGACACGCTGGGCAAGGCCGCCTCACGCATGGCCGTGCTGCTCAAGGCGCCAAAGCGGATCGCGGCCATCTGTGCAGACATCGCCAAGCATTACCGCGGCACGGTGGAGCCCAACGGCTTCAAGGGGATGGTCGTGACCTTCGACCAGATCACACCCTGCTGCTGGCGATCTGCCGCACCAACCGCCCGTATGGCAGCACCAAGACGCACGGGCTGATCGTCGACTATCTGGGCGTGTTCGATGACGTGGCAAAGGCACTCATGTTCGACGAGGCGGGCCTCCAGCGCGTCGTCAGCAATATCGCGGCGCTCAAGGAACAGTTGCCCGGGGCCATGCAACAGTGCCTCGCCTACTTCCCCCGGCGTGGACCGCGGGCTGGGCGGCTACGAGGGGCTGATCGCGGCCCAGGTTGCTGGACCTCGCCCGCGACCTGGTCGCCACCGAGAAGGAGACGCCGCCCGCCGTGGACGAGGATCGCGGCCGGGCGGCGCTCACCGAGCTGTTCCAGGAGGTGCGCAACCCGCAGACCCCGGTGGTCGTCGAGCGCGTGGTGGACGACATCGACCAGATCGTGCGCGTCGTGCGCTTCCCCGGCTGGCAACAGACCAGCGCGGGTGAGCGCGAGGTGAAGAAGGCGCTGCGCGGTGCCTTGTTCAAGTACAAACTCCACAGCGACAAGGAATTGTTCGAAAAGGCCTACGGATATATCAAGCAATATTATTGAGCGTCGGCAGCCAGCACCGATCCGCAAGCGGTTCAATTCCGGCCCCAAGTCAGGCAAGATAGACGGGTAGCCCCCCCGAGACCGCCACCGATGAGCCAAGACGCCCCCTTCTGGGAAACCACCCCGCTGACTGAAATGACCGCTGAGCAGTGGGAGTCGCTG
>CAIXNB010000170.1 GCA_903920695.1 uncultured beta proteobacterium | reverse complement strand
TCGCTCGCCCAAAAGGACACCACCCAAGCCACCATTGTGCGAAAACTCAGCAGCTACGCCAGGCAAAACCAGACCAAGAAGGCCCTTTGGGAACTGGATAACATTTGTCGGTCGATATACATCCTGGACTTCATCGATGATGTGGAGTTGCGCCAGAGTGTTCAAAAGGCACTCAACAGAGGGGAGGCCTATCACCGGTTTCGTAGAGCTGTGTCATTTATCAATGGGGGCAAGTTCAAAGTCCAGACAGAAGTTGAGCAACAGATATGGAATGACTGCGCACGCCTGATCGCCAACGCTGTCATTTACTACAACACGGCGTTGCTGTCCAAAGTCTATGAGCAGAAGCTCAAAACTGGTGATCGTGATGCCGTGGAATTCATCCAAGGCATGTCACCTGTGGCTTGGCAGCATGTGAACATGTTCGGATCGTTTGAGTTCAGTGATGAGGAACCGACGGTTGATTTGGAAGAACTGGCGGCACGGTATGCTGACTCTGAGTTCTGGGCAAAGGCAACTCAAAGTGGTCAAGGGGATCTTTTTGACTGAAAACCACCCCTCCTTCAGAGGGGGAATCCGCTCGTTTTACCTTTTCGAATGAAAGGGACTTCCCCGTCCCGAGCAAGCCGCGCGCCCGAAGGGTTGCGGTTTACGGCAACTCAGTGCCACGATGGAGAGGTCAAACTTTTCATCAACTTGTTCTGAGAGGGGAAGCCCATGTCTATCGTAGCTGTTGGAATTGATCTCGCCAAGAACGTCTTTGCCGTCCACGGCGTGGGCGCCTCAGGTAAGCCTGAGCTTGTAAAGCCTGATGTGAAACGCAAAAAGCTACTCGAGCTCATTGCCAGCTTGCCGCCGTGCCTAATTGGTATGGAAGCCTGCTCCGGCGCTCACTACTGGGCGCGGGAGTTTCAGAAGTTCGGACACACGGTACGCATCATGGCGCCCAAATTCGTCGCGCCCTATCGCCTGGGTGGCAAACACACAAAGAACGATGCGGCCGATGCAGCGGCGATTTGCGAGGCTGTTACGCGCCCACAAATGCGTTTCGTGCCAATCAAGACCCTCGATCAGCAAAGCCACCTGTTCATTCACCGCGCCCATCAGGGTTATGTCGCCGAGCGTACCGCGCTGATCAACCGGGCGCGTGGCCTACTAAGCGAACTCGGCATCGTCCTGCCTCAGGCATATAGGGCGTTCAAGCAGGGTGTGCATCAGGTGTTGGAAGATTTGCCGGGCTACTGCAACCAAGTCATCGGCGACATGCTCAGCGAGATAGCGCATCTGGACGAGCGCATTGATCAAGACGCAAAGCTGATCGCCAAGCTTGCCAAGGAAGATGAGCAATCCCGACGGCTGATGCAACTGAGTGGTGTAGGCCCCACAACAGCCACTGCCATCGTGGCCAGCATAGGCAACGGGCATGACTTCAAGAACGGGCGCCAGTTCAGTGCCTGGTTGGGCCTGGTGCCGCGCCAAAACAGCTCTGGTGGCAAGACAAAGTTGGGCAGCATCACCAAGGCGGGTGATAGCTATCTGCGAATGTTGTTGGTGTTGGGTGCGCGAGCCTTGTTGCTCTCGGCGCCAAACAAGACGGACCCCGTGAGTAAATGGGCACTGCAGCTCAAGGAGCGCAGGGGTTATGGCAAGGCGGTCGTGGCGATTGCAGCCAAGAATGCACGCATGTGCTGGGCTGTGTTGAGCCTTGGCGAAGGCTTTAGAGTGCCGGCTTGAAAGTTGATCAGTAAAGAAATTACCACCGCGTGATTGGCAACCGTTAGTGAGAAAAGGTTTGGACCTGCGCCAGGGTGTACTCGACATCCCCCGTGGGGAATCGCAGTCCATTGGACTGCATCCCCGAATTTCGAATGGAGTCCTTGGCGCGCGTCTTTCATTAGGGTCCGCTGTGTAAGAAACAGCAAAATGACCGTTTATAGGCTCGCTGTCCGCAACCTTTGTATCTCGCAATTGGAAAAAAACACGCAGGTAGTTGCTTTATTGTGGAAGTCCTTATAGAGGGGATGGGCTAAATTAGCC
>CAIXNB010000169.1 GCA_903920695.1 uncultured beta proteobacterium | reverse complement strand
GGCACCCAGGATGTCGTACCAAGCCGGCATCACATAGCCGCCGTTGACCGTCACCGGCATTTCCGGTGCGTGTGGGAAGACGAAGCGTATCGGTGGGCAATTGCGCAGATCGAGTTCGGGCACCAGCGCCGCAAAATCATTGCCGTCAGCGCCCAGGCCGTGCAGCCAGATCACGGCCGCATCGGGCTTTGGTGCGCTCTCGATTTCGATGCGCGGCAGCAAGGCGGTCATGACAGCAGGGCCTGCGCAAATTCGCGGGCGTTGAAGGTTTCAAGGTCTTCGAGTTTTTCGCCGACACCGATGAAATAAACCGGCACCGGGCGCTCGCGCGCAATCGCTGCCAGCACACCGCCTTTGGCTGTGCCGTCGAGCTTGGTGATGATCAGGCCCGTGAGTTGCAGCGCGTCGTCGAAAGTCTTAACCTGGGCCAGCGCGTTCTGCCCGGTGTTGCCGTCGATCACCAGCAGCACTTCGTGCGGTGCCGTGTCCATGGCCTTTTGCACCACGCGCTTGATCTTTTTGAGCTCTTCCATCAGGTGCAACTGCGTCGGCAATCGGCCCGCAGTATCGACCAGCACCACGTCCTTGCCGCGCGCCTTGCCGGCGCTGACCGCATCGAAGCTCACGGCCGCCGGGTCGCCGCCTTCCTGGCTGATGATTTCAACCGGGACGCCGCCGATGTCGGCACTGCTGCCGGCGCGCGTGGCCCAGACGCTGAGCTGTTCGCGTGCCGCCGCGCGAAAGGTGTCGGCCGCCGCCAGCAGCACGGTGGCGCCGTTGTCCGACAGATGGCGCGCCAGCTTGCCAATCGAGGTCGTCTTGCCGGCGCCGTTGACGCCGGTGACCATGATCACGGTTGGCTTGTGCTGCCCGATCACGAGCGGCTTTTCCAACTGCTGTAGCAAGGTCGCGATGGCGTCGATCAGCATCTCCTTGACGGCGGCCGGTTCGGTCGCCTTGCTCTCCTTGACGCGGCGCTTGAGATCATCGAGCAGAAATTGTGTGGCCTTGACGCCGCTGTCGGCCATCAGCAGTGCTGACTCCAAGTCTTCGTAGAGGGCGTCATCAATGCGCGCGCCGGTGAAGACGGTGGCGATGCTGGCGCCGGTCTTGCGCAGGCCGTTCTTGAGCTTGACGAGCCAACTCGTCCGCGCTGCCGGTTCGCTTGCAGGCGCAAGCGCTTCGGTTAGGGACACAGCCGGCGGCGCTGCCACGACCGGGGGCGGCGCGGTTGGTGCGAATTTCTTTTTGAAAAAACTGAACATTGGGGGCTTC
This sequence comes from uncultured beta proteobacterium, assembly GCA_903920695.1. Taxonomy (GTDB): domain Bacteria; phylum Pseudomonadota; class Gammaproteobacteria; order Burkholderiales; family Burkholderiaceae_C; genus Rhodoferax. Next base: position 26,259 of record CAIXNB010000169.1, on the reverse strand, counting down.
TTAGAATCACAGCATTCTATGAAACTGCCGATAAAACCCTCCATGACGCGGCCCCTGCCGCATTTATTCCTCTGCCTGCACCTGCTGTTTGCCACTGGCGCACAGGCTCAGAGCACGCTCCAGGCCGAACAGTTCACGCTCGCTAATGGCGTGACCCTGATCGTCAAACCGGACCGTCGCGCCCCCACAGCTGTGCACATGCTGTGGCTGCGGGTGGGTTCCATGGATGAGGTAGACGGCACCTCAGGTGTGGCGCACTTGCTCGAACACATGATGTTCAAGGGCACGCCGGCGGTCAAAGCCGGTGACTTCTCGCGCCGCGTCGCGGCCTTGGGCGGGCGCGAGAATGCGTTTACCGACAAGGACTACACGGGCTACTACCAGCAGATCCCGGCCAGTCGGCTGGAGGAGGTGATGCAGCTCGAGGCCGACCGATTCGCCAACAACCAGTGGCCCGACGAGGAGTTTGCGAAGGAACTCGAGGTCGTCAAGGAGGAGCGCCGCATGCGCACCGAAGACAGTCCGCGCGCCCTGGTGCAGGAGGCGCTCGACGCCACGGTCTTCATGGCCAGCGGCTATCGGCGACCGGTGGTGGGCTGGATGAGCGATCTGGACGCCATGACGCCGGCCGATGCCCGCGACTTCTACCGGCGCTGGTACGTGCCCGCCAATGCCGCCGTGGTGGTGGCCGGCGACGTGGACGTAGGCCAGGTCCGCCTTCTGGCTGAAATGTACTACGGCAGTCTGCCGACCAGGACGGTGCCGGTGCGCAAGCCGCGCGTGGAGCCGGTGCAGGTCGGGATTCGACGCCTCGATTTCAAAGCGCCGGCCGAGCAGGCCTATATCGCGCTGGCGTTCAAGGTGCCGGCCCTGCAGTCGCTGGTCGCGACCGAGCCAGACGATCAGGATGCGCTGGCGCTGACTGTTTTGGCGGCGGTGCTCGACGGCTACAGCGGTGCGCGCCTGGAGCGTGCCTTGACCCAGGGTGAGAACCGCGTTGCCGACAGTGCTGGCGCTGATAACGGCTTGTGGGGCCGCGGACCGCAACTGTTCACGCTCGAAGGCGTGCCGGCACAAGGCAAGACCGCAGCGCAGGTGGAAGCGGCGCTGCGCGAACAGGTGGCGCGCGTGGCGCGCGAGGGTGTGAGCGAGGTCGAACTCCAGCGCGTAAAAACGCAGTGGGTTGCGAGCGCCGTCTACAAACGCGATTCGGTTTTCAACCAAGCCCGCGAATTGGGTACGCACTGGGTGCAGGGTCTGCCGCTGGATGCCGATGATCAACTGATTGCCCGTCTGCGCGCTGTCACCGCTGAACAGGTGAAGGCTGTCGCCGCCCGCTATTTTGGCGATGACCACTTGACCGTCGCCGTGCTGCTGCCGCAGCCACTCGATAAGACGCGCAAGCCGCATGTGCCGCAAACCGGCGATTTGCGCTGAAAGCCATTTCATGATTACCAGCAAGACATTCGTATTCAAAGCCCTGCTCGCCGGCGTTGCCGGTCTACTCCAGGCCGGCTCAGTGCTGGCCGCCATTCCGATCGCGCACTGGACGCAGGCGTCCGGGGCGCAGGTTTACTTGGTGCAAAGCCAGGCGATTCCGATGCTTGATGTGCAGATCGACTTTGACGCCGGTGGCCGGCGCGACCCGCCGAACCAGATCGGTTTGGCCAGCGTCACTGCGGGCATGGCTGACAAAGGCCTGCTGGCCCGCGCTGATGCGCCGGCCCTTGATGAAAACGCCCTTGGTGAGGCGTGGGCCGATCTGGGTGCCGCCTTTGGTGCGCACGCCAGCGACGATCGCATGAGTTTTTCGCTGCGCACGTTGACCTACCCGGATCTGTTGAGCAAGTCGGTGCAACTCGCGGCGCGGCAACTCGGTGAACCTGCTTTCCCGCAGCCGGTATGGCTGCGCGAGCGCGAGCGCATCAATGCGGCGTTACGGGAGGCCAATACACGGCCGGCCACGTTGGCCGACCGTGCTTTCGCTGCTGCCGTCTACGGCCAGCACCCGTACGGTTTTGAGATGACGCAGGAGTCTCTGGCGCGCGTCGGCGTGGCTGATATGCAGGCGCTGTACGGCGCGCTGATTCTGCCGTGTCGCGCCAAGGTGACCCTGGTCGGTGCCGTGAATCGTGCGCAGGCTGACGCCCTTGTGACGCAGTTGCTGTCGCACTTGCCAGCCCAGACGCCAGCGGCTGCCTGCCCGACATTGCCGCCGGTGGCCGAAGTCGCGCCGTTGACGCAGGCCAGCGAGCAGCGTATCGCCTTTGATTCGGCGCAAACGCATATTCTGATTGGGCAACCTGGCTTCAAGCGCGATGACCCTGATTACTTTGCACTGACCGTTGGCAACTACATTTTGGGCGGCGGCGGTTTTGTCTCGCGCCTGACCGATGAAGTGCGCGAGAAGCGTGGTTTGAGTTACAGCGTGGGTAGCGGCTTCGCGCCCGGTTTGCACGCCGGTGCTTTCACCGTGAGCTTGCCGACGCGCCCCGAGCAGGCAGAGAAGGCGCTGCAGGTGGCGCGCGAGGTGCTGGCCGGCTTTGTCGCCGATGGTCCGCAAGAGACCGAGCTCAAGGCCGCCAAGGACAATCTGATCGGCGGCTTGGCGCTGCGCCTGGACAGCAACCGCAAACTGCTGGACAACGTTGCGAGCATCGCCTGGAACAACTTGCCACTCGATTACCTCGACACCTGGACGCAGCAGGTCGATAAGGTGACGCTGCAGGAGATCCGGTCCGCCTTCGCGCGCAAGCTGCAGCCGCAGAAGATGGCCACCGTCTTGTTGGGCCGCGGGCTGTAGAGTACCGCTGCGCGTTGTGCGTAATCTATTGCGTGATCGCCACCAGCACGCTGCATGGTGAATGTTCGATCAGGGTCTTTGAAATCGAACCGCGCCACCAGCGTGCGGCCCAGCTGTCGAGATGCTTGTGGCCAACCACGATCAGGTCGGCTGCAATCTTGCGCGCATATTTTGTGACCTCGTCCACCGTTTCGCCCACCAGCACTTCACCCGTGGCCGTATGACCGGCGGCGGCCAGGCGCGCAATGCCTTCATCGAGCACGCCCTGCATCGTCGCTTTGTCGCGCTCCATCAGGTAGGGATCGTAGACGCCGACGCCCATGCCCATCACGTCCATGTTGAGCGGCATCACGGCCACCAGTGTCAGCTCCGAGCGCGCCCATTGGGCCAGGTCCTGGCAGTCAAGCAAGGCCTTTTGCCCGCTCAGCGAGCCGTCGTAGGCCAGCAGGATTCGCTTGTACATGGTGCACTCCTTGGTTGCGAATGTGTTGCATTGGGTCGCCGGCCAAGCATAGACCTTGCGCGTACCAGATGCAAGCAGGCCGCAAAGCACTGCTGCGTCAGGCGCGGGGACGCAGAATCCAGCTGACCTGGGTTAAGCTGTAGCGATGAAGCAAAAAAAAACTGTTGCAGCGCCGAAGGGTGGTCCCCCGCGCGCCAGCCATGTACAGACGCATGAGGTGCGCATCATCGGCGGTCATTGGAAGCGCACCCGGCTGCCGGTGGCCGACAAGCCCGGTTTGCGCCCGACAACTGACCGCGTGCGCGAGACCCTGTTCAACTGGCTCGGCCAGGACCTGAGCGGCTGGCGTTGCATCGATGCCTTTGCCGGCACCGGCGCGCTTGGTTTCGAGGCCGCTTCGCGTGGCGCCAAGGAAGTAACACTGGTTGAGCAGGACACGGCCCTGGTGCTGCAACTTAAGCGCATTCAGACACAGTTGCAGGCCAGTGCTACCCAGATCGTGCGCGGTGACGGCATTGCGGCGCTCAAGCATCTGGAGCCGGCCAGCATGGACGCGGTGTTTTTGGACCCGCCGTTCGACTCTGTTCTGTTCGATGCGGCCCTGCAGGCGGCAGGCCGTGCGGTAGCGCCCGATGGCTTTGTTTATCTCGAAGCGCCGACGCAGTGGAGCGACGCGCAACTGGAGAGTAGCGGTTTGCAGGCGCACCGCCACCTGAAAGCCGGTGCCGTGCATGCCCATTTGCTCAGGCGCCTCGCCTCTCAAGTTGCATAATGAGGCGCAGATGAGCCACCATCCATCAAGAGCCCCTCACTCCACCATCAACTGATCGACAGGCAAACAATGGCCCACAACGTGATTGCTGTTTACCCCGGCACTTTTGATCCCATTACCCGTGGCCACGAAGACGTGGTGCGCCGGGCGACCCAATTGTTTGACCGCGTCATCATGGCTGTGGCCGCCGGACACCACAAGAAGGCCATGTTTTCGCTGAGCGAGCGGATTGACATGGCGCGTGAGGTGGTCAAGGATTACCCGCAGGTGGAGGTGCAGAGCTTCTCCGGTCTGCTGCGCGATTTTGTCGTGGCGCGTGGCGCCAAGGCGATGGTGCGGGGTTTGCGTGCGGTCACCGATTTCGATTACGAATTTCAGCTCGCCGGCATGAACCGCAGCCTGATGCCGCATGTGGAGACAGTTTTTCTAACGCCCAGTGACAAGTACCAGTTCATCTCGAGCACCTTTGTGCGCGAAATCGCTTCGCTTGGTGGCGAGGTTGACAAGTTTGTATCGCCCTTGGTGAATCAGCGTCTAATCGAGAAGGTTCAGGCGCTGGGATCGGCCTGACGTTTATTGTTTTGACGGAAGGTTGAAAAAAATGAAGATATTGTTGCCCGTTGATGGTTCTGCGGTTTCCTTGGAGGCGGTGCGCTGCGCCATCCGCATGGCGCATGCCGGTCTCGAGACCAGCGTGGTGCTGGCCAATGTGCAGGAGAGTGCCACCTTGTACGAGCTGGTGGTGGCGCACGATCCGCAGGTCCTGGCGCAGGTCAGTGCCGCTGCTGGCGCCCACACGCTGTTGGCGGCGCAGGCCTTGCTTGATGCAGCCGGCATTGTCTATGAATCTGAAGTCGCTTCCGGTGATCCCGCGCATACCCTCATCGACATTCTGGAGCGCTATGAATGCGATCTGGTGGTGATGGGCGCCAGTGGTACCAGCACCTTGCGCAGCGCCCTGCTGGGCTCGGTGTCCAATGAAGTCCTGCACGCTGCGCCGGTTCCAGTGATGATTGTCAAGGCCAGCGAAGCGCCGGCCCCTGATGGCTCCGATGACGGGGAGATTGAACCTTGAAAGCGGCATGACCGAACTCATTCTGATCCGTCACGGTGAAACCGACTGGAACCGGGAACTGCGTTTTCAGGGGCAGGTCGATGTGCCGCTTAACGCCATCGGACACGAGCAGGCGCGCCGCCTGGGGCAGCGACTGGCGCTAGAGGTGGCTGACCTGCTGGTGTGTAGCGACCTGATCCGCACGCAGCAGACCGCCTTGCCGATCAGCCAGCAAAGCCTGCATCCATCACTGCAGGGCAGCAGCTTGCTGAATTCGGCCCTGCGTGAACAAAGCTTTGGCAAGTTCGATGGCATGCGGGTCAACGATATTCAGTCCCAGTACCCGCAGGACTGGGCGCAGTGGATTCAATTTCATCCCGACTTCGCTTTTCCCGGCGGTGAGAGTACGCGCCAGTTTCATGCCCGTGTGCTGGCGGCTGTGCGCACGTTGGCCCTGGATCATGCGCAGCAGACTCTGGTGGTGGTCACGCACGGTGGTGTGCTCGACATGATTTACCGTACGGCGCGCGCCTTGCCCTTGTCAGGGCCGCGCCAGAGCGAAATTCCCAACGCCGGTTTGAACCGCGTGCGCGTTGACGGCGATGTGATTGAAATCCTGAATTGGGCCGACACGCAGCATCTGACCGACATGCCGGCGCAGCCGGTCTACGATCAGGCATCTCTGGCCCGATAAGACCTGCCTGGGCCAGCGCCCGGCGCATACGGGTGCAACTGTGGTGCACGTCAGCCCGTGCGGTGCGTCACTGCGCGCGGTTCAAAGTCGACCTGAGTTGCGCTGCGCCATGCTGCTAGATGCTGGACTGATTCATCGTTTGCTACGGTTCTGGGGCGCTGCTGATCTGGATCGGATGGAGCAGCGGTGCGCGCCGGGTTCTGTTTTTAAGCAGCCTGCTCGCGCTCTTGATCGGTTTTGGCTGGCTACCGCGCTAGGCGCCATCTGAGCCTGGCCGTGAATATCAGCCAAACCCAGTTTCGGCAAAGCGATTTTGTGAACCAGGTGCTGGCCCTGATCGAGCGCTACCACATCGATGCCAGTCAGCTCGAACTGGAACTGACGGAGTCCATGCTGGTCGACGATGTGCAGGACATCACTGACAAGATGTCGGCGCTGCGCGAGCGCGGCGTCAAGTTTTCACTCGACGATTTCGGCACCGGCTTCTCGTCGCTGAGCTACCTCAAGCGCCTGCCCCTGAACAAACTCAAGATTGACCAGTCATTTGTGCACGACGTTCTGATCGATTCCCACGATGCGGCCATCGTTCGCACCGTGGTTGCTTTGGGCCAAAGCCTGGGTTTGGTTTTGCTGGCCGAAGGGGTGGAGAGTGAAGGCGAGTGCCAGTTTCTGCTTGAGCAAGGCTGCAATCTGTATCAGGGTTATCTGTACAGCCCGGCGCTGCCAATCGCCGGCTTCAATTCTTTCGTGTTGCAACACGATCCGATCTGATCAAAGCAGACTGCTTTGTCGCATCCGTCAAATCGGCGGCTGCGGCCACGCTTGTTGCGGCTCGCGCAACTGCTCAAACGCGCGCGAAACTTGCAACACACCCAGGTCATTGAAGCGCCGGCCCGCAATCTGCAGCCCGATCGGCAAGCCGGCGGCGGTGTAGCCACAGTTGATCGAGGCGGCGGGCTGCTCTGACATGTTGTAGGGCACTGTGAAGGCGATGTGTTCGAGTGGTTGTAGTGGGTCGTTGGTCGGCGAAGGCAACTCGGCCGCGAAAGCCGGCATCGGCGAAGTTGGCGACAGCACAAAATCAAACGGCTGGCAGGCTCGCACCGTGGCCAGGCGCGTATTGTGGAACTGACTGAAGGCGGCGAATGCCTGCGGCCCACTCATGTCAGCGGCGCTGTCGGCCCACTGCCGGATGTAGGGCAAGACGCTGGCCTTCTTCTCGGGCGGCAGCGCTGCCAGATCGATTTGTGAGCGCAGGCGCCACGCGTGGTCCATGCCGTCGAGCATGGCGGGTGTCAGGAAGGGTTTCATCGGCTCGACGATGGCGCCAGCGCGCTCGAAAACGCGAGCCGCGTTCTTGACGGCAGCCAGCACTTCAGGCTCGACCGCCAAGCCGCAGCCCGCGTCGAGCAAGAGCCCGATCTTCAGGCCGCGCAGGATGTTCGCGCCCTGGTCGAACTGGTTCCAGGCAATGTCTTGGTAGGGCAGACTCATGCTGTCACGCGCGTCGGGCAGTGACAACACCTGCATCATTAGCGCCGCGTCGGCCACACTGCGTGTCATCGGACCGGCGGCACGCCCGGTATAGGGCGGGTCAATCGGGATGCGGCCCAGACTGGGTTTGAGGCTGAAGATGCCGCACCATCCGGCTGGCAAACGCAGTGAGCCACCGATATCAGTGCCAATGTGCAGCGGGCCATAGCCGGCCGCGGCTCCAGCGCCACTGCCGGCGCTGGAGCCGCCGGGTGTCTTGCGCAGGTCCCAGGGGTTGCGCGCCAGGGCGTGGAAGCTCGACAGACCGCTGGAGAGCATGCCGTAGTCGGGCATGGTGGTTTTGCAGACCATGACGGCGCCGGCTTCGCGCAGGCGCGCTGCAGGTGGCGCGTCGGCGCTGGCGGGTGTCAGATCGGTGGCCAGCGTGCCCAGTGGCACCGGGTCACCACAGGTGGCAATGTTTTCCTTGATCGTGACCGGCACGCCGTCGAGGCCGCCGCAGGGCTGGCCTGCGTGCCAACGTGCCTCGCTGGCACGGGCTTGCGCCAGCGCCAAATCGGGTCGCAACAGGTAGCTCGCGTGCAAGTGTGGCTCCCAGCGCGCGATGTGATCGAGCACCGCTTGCGTCACCTCAACCGGCGAGAATGCGCGGCTGCGGTAGCCGGCAATCAGCTCCTGGGCGCCGAGTTCGTGGAGTCTCAAGACCACGACAAGGCCGAGATGTCGTTGACAAACACCGGCATGTCTTTCCACAAGCCCTTGAGGTTCTTGTCCGCCACCGTGACCCATTGCGGCTGGTACAGGAAGGCGTGAACACAGTCATTGGCCAGCATGCGCTGCGCGTCGCCCAGCAGTTTGGCGCGATCCGCGGCACGCGGCGCATTCTGGATCTTGTCGAATAGCGCGTTGAACTGGGCTGACTCGTAACCCCAGTAGTAGCCGGGTTTGGCGAAGTTGCCCAGGTCAAACGGTTCAACGTGCGAGATGATGGTGAGGTCGTAGTTTTTGTTGGTGTAGGTGCCGCTGAGCCACTGCGCCCATTCGACGTTTTCGATCTTGGCGATGATGCCAATCTTGGCGAGTTGCGCGGCGATCACTTCGCCGCCCTGGCGCGCATAGGGCGCAGGGGGTAACTTCAGGCTCAACTCCAGCGGCGTCTTGATGCCGGCTTCGGCCAGCAGGGCCTTGGCTTTTTCCGGGTTGAACGGGTTGATGCCGGTGGTGTCGACATAACCGAGTGCGCCGGGCACATAGTGGCTGCCGATCGGCGCGCCATAGCCGTCGCCCGCGCCTTCAATCACGGCCTTGCGGTCGATCGCTGCGGCAATGGCGCGGCGCACGCGCACGTCATCGAGTGGCTTCTTCTTGTTGTTGATGGCCAGAATGGTCTTGGCCCGTGAGCCGTTGACCAGGACCTGGAACTTGGCGTTGCTCTTGAACTGGGCCACGCCGCGTGGTGTCACGCGCGGGAAAGCGTCCACATCGCCCGCTAGCAGCGCTGCGACCTGGGCTGCCGGGTCGCTGATGAAGCGAAACGTTGCCTTCTTGATTTTGATGGCGGCCGCGTTGCGGTAGCCTTCCCACTTGCTCAAGGTGACCGAGGCCCCCTTGTTCCAGGCACTGAGCTGGTAGGGGCCGGTGCCAACCGGCTTGGTGGCATTGGTGTCAACACTCTTGGGCTCGACGATGATGGCCGTGGCCTGGCCCATCAGGAACAGGAAGTCCGGATCAAGCGCCTTGTTCAGAATGACGACGGTGAGCTCGTCGATTGCTGCGACGCTGTCGATGCTGGCGAAGGTGCGCTTGTCTTTGTTTGTGCTCTTCTCGGCGCTGGCGCGCTCGAACGAGAACTTGACGGCCTTGGCGTTGAACGGCTCGCCATTCTGGAACTTGACGCCCTTGCGCAGCTTGAAGGTATAGGTTTTGAGGTCGGGCGAGACTTCCCAGCTCTCGGCCAGCAAGGGCGACACGCTGCCATCGCTGTTGATCTTGGTCAGGGTTTCGAAGATGTTGTACTGCACGACTTCGGCAATAGCCGATGCTGCACCGGCAGTCGGGTCCAGTCCCGGCGGCTCCAGCGTCATGGCCAGCGCGACGCTGTTTTTCTTGGACTGCGCCAGGGCGGCCAGCGGCAGCGTAGCCAGTGCGGCACTGCCGGCAACCGAACCGATGAGGTGGCGACGATTGATCATGAAGCTTCTCCTGTCAGGAAAGTGGATTGAACCAAGAAATTGCAAAACGGTATTGAAGGATGGACCATACCATTTTGTCTTCACGGGGCTGTCACCACCGTGGCTGCAAAATGGCAGGCCACCTGATGGCCCGGCGCCAGGCTCAGCAGTTCCGGGCGCTGTTCCTCACAGCGGGCTTGCGCGTGGGGGCAGCGTGGCGCGTAGGGGCAGGCGCTGCTCGTATGCGGGCGCGAATTGACGATCGGACTGCGTCGACGTTGGCCCGGAGTGGTACTTGGCAGCAAGCGCGGCACGGCCGCGATCAGGGCGCGCGTGTAGGGATGGGCGGCCTGACTGAACAGCACCTGCGGCGAGCCTTGCTCGACGATGCGGCCCAGGTAGATCACGGCGACCTCTTCGCACAAATGATCGACCACGGCCAGGTCGTGACTGATCAGCAGGTAGGTGACGCCAAACTCCTTGGAGAGATCCTGCATCAGGTTGAGCACCTGGGCCTGCACTGAGACATCGAGCGCGCTTACGGGTTCATCGGCCACGATCAGGCGCGGGCGTGTGATCAGGGCGCGCGCGATCGCCACGCGCTGGCGCTGGCCGCCGGAGAACTCGTGCGGGTACTTGCCCATGTCGCTGCTGCGCAAACCAACTGAGTCCAGCACCGCGCGCGCCTTGGCGTGCATGTCGGCAAGCGGCGTGCCGCCGATGGCGGCTAAGGGTTCGGTAATGATGGTCTCGACGGTCTGGCGCGGGTCGAGCGAGCCGTAGGGGTCCTGAAACACCATCTGGAAGTCGCGCCGCGCTTCGCGCAGCGCGGCCGCATCGAGTTGGTTCAGTGCCTGCCCTAGCAGGTGGACCGTGCCCGAGGTCGGCGATTCAAGCGCCATCACAAGACGTGCCAGCGTCGATTTGCCGGAACCCGATTCGCCGACCACGCCTAGATTTTTGCCGCTGCGCATGCGCAGGCTGATGCCACGTACCGCATGCACCATTGGCGCTGGTCCCCACAGACGCTTGCGCGGCAACGCGTAAGTGCGGGTGACCTGATCGAGTTGCAGCAGTGTATCGGTCATGGCGCCCCCACGTTCGTCACTGGCGTGTACTCACTGCCCCCCTTCGCTTGCTTGAAGCGGTTCTGCGCTGCGCTCATGGCGGAACTCCTGCGGCGACGGCGTCCAGTCGCAGGCAACTGGCCTGGTGATCTGCACCGAGCTCGCTCGCAGTCGGCAGCGTCTGCGCACATGGCGGCGCGGCCCAGGCGCAGCGGTCATAGAACGGACAACCGGCCGGCAGATCGACCAGTTCCGGTACCGTGCCGGCGATGGTGCTCAGGCGCGCGCCGCGCGGCGCGCCGAGCTGCGGTCGCGCGCCGAAAAGGCCGCGCGTGTAAGGGTGAGCCATGTGCGCGAATACGGTTGCTGTGGGGCCGCTTTCCACCACGGTGCCGCCGTACATCACCATCATGCGCGCGACATTCTGGGCGATCACGCCGAGATCGTGCGAAATCAGCAGCAGGGCCATGCCACTCTCTTGCACCAGGTCGCTGATGAGGTCGAGGATCTGCCCCTGTATGGTGACGTCCAGCGCCGTGGTTGGTTCATCGGCGATCAGCAGATCGGGGCCGCAGGCCAGTGCCATGGCACTCGTGATGCGCTGGCGCTGACCGCCGGAAAACTGGTGCGGATAGGCATCGATGCGGCGCGCGGCTTCGGCGATGCCGACGCGGTCCAGCAGCGCGATGGCCTGCTTGCGCGCTGCGGCGCGGCCGGTGCCGCGGTGCAGACGCAGGGGCTCGGCCACCTGATGCCCGATGGTGTGCACCGGATTGAGCGCTGTCATCGGTTCCTGAAAGATCATGCCGATGCGGTTGCCGCGCAGATGTCGCAATGCGGTGTCGTTCATGCCGACCATTTCCTGTCCGTCAAAACGGATGCTGCCGGTCACGACCGACCGCTCAGGCAGTAGGCCCAAGAGCGACATCGCCGTGATCGACTTGCCGCAACCCGATTCGCCGATCAGGCCCAGCGTCTCGCCGCGTTCCAGGCTGAAACTGACGCCGCGAACGGCCGCTGCCTCGCCGCGCTGCGTCTGCAGCCGGACCTCCAGATTTTGAACTTCGAGCAAGGGCATTGAGGGTCCTACCGCTTTCGGGCCAGTCGGGGGTCCATCAGATCGCGCAGGCCGTCGCCGAGCAGGTTTAGGCCTAGCACAGCCAGCGCGATCGCCACGCCCGGAAAAACGGCGAGCAAGGGTGCCTGAAACATCAGCGTCTGTGCTTCGGCCAGCATGCGGCCCCAGGACGGTTGTGGCGGCTGCGTGCCCAGGCCGAGGTAGGAAAGCGCGGCTTCGGCCAGGATCGCCAGCGCAAACTGGATCGTGGCTTGCACGATCAGCGCCGACAGGATGTTGGGTAGCACATGATCGAAGGTGATGCGCCACGGACCCTTGCCACAGGCACGCGCCGCCAGCACGAACTCGCGCGACCAGACCGCGTTGGCGCTGGCACGCGTGACGCGGGCAAAAGTTGGAATGTTGAAGACGCCGATGGCGATGATTGAGTTGACAATGCCGGCGCCGAAGACGGCGGTCAGCATGATGGCTGACAGGATGGCGGGAAAGGCAAAGGTGAAATCCGCCAGCCGCATGATCGCTTCTTCGACCCAGCCACGGCGCGCCGCCGCCAGCAGTCCGAGCAGCGTGCCGAAACCCAGACCGATACTGACGGCGATGACGCCGACCAGAATCGAGTTGCGCGCACCGACCAGCAGCAAAGACGTGACATCGCGGCCAAACGGATCGGTGCCGAGCCAATGCATGGCGCTGGGTTGCTGGAGTTTGGCGGCCATGTCGATTTCGTAGGGCGACCACGGTGTCCAGACCAGGGATAGCGCCGCTGCCAGCAGCAGCAGCAGGGTCAGCGCGGCGCCGATCACGAAGCTGCGGTGCTGCAGCGCGCGCGCCATCGGGCTAAGCGGCCGGGCGATGGCAAGGACTGCGTTCATAGTGGGGCCCCCACGCTCGGCACTGCAGTGTCCTCGCTGCCCCCCGAGGGGGCGCGAGCTTGCTCGGGGCGGCCCAGCGCTGCGCTCATATATCGCTGGCCTTGACGCGCGGATCGATCACGGCGTACAGCACGTCGACCACGAAGTTGACCGCAATCACCATCATTGCGAGCAACAGCACGCAGTTGCGCACCACGATCAGATCGCGGTTCGAGATCGACTGGAAGATGAGACGCCCCAGGCCCGGCAGGTAGAACACGTTTTCCACCACGATGGTGCCGGCCAGCAGGTTGGCAAATTGCAGGCCCATGACGGTGACGACCGGGATCATGGCGTTGCGCAGCACATGGCCCCAGAGCGTGGCGCGCTGCGACAGACCCTTGGCGCGCGCCGTGCGCACGAAGTCCTCGCGCAGGACTTCGAGCACTGCCGAGCGCGTGATGCGCGCCAGAATCGCGGCCTGCACCACGGCCAGTGAAAGTGCCGGCAGCAGCAGCGACTTGAGGGCTGGCCCCGCGCCTTCGCTCCAGCCCGGAAAACCACCGGCGGAAAACCATTGCAGATGCACCGAAAACAGCAGGATCAGTAGGATGGCAAACCAGAAGTTGGGAACGGCGATGCCGATTTGCGTCAGCCCCATCAAGCCGGTGTCACCGAGGCGGTTGTGGCGCGATGCGGCGTAGATGCCAGCGCTCAGCGCCATCGCCGTTGTCAGCAGCATGGCGATGACGGCCAGCGGTACGGTCACGGCCAGGCGTTCGAGCACGAGGTCGAGCACCGGGCTGTTGTAGGCGTTGCTTATGCCCATGTCGCCGACCAGCAGGCCGCTGATCCACTGCCAGTAGCGCTCAATCGGTGGCAGGTTCAGCCCCAGCTTGACGGCCAGCGCCTGCATCGCTTCGGGCGATGCGTCAGGCCCCATCAGCATCTGCGCAGCATCGCCCGGCAGGATTTCCAGCACCAGAAACACCACGACCGAAGCCCCAACCAGGGTCGCCAGCAGGGTGATCAGACGTTTGAACAGGAATAGACCCATGGTGTGGCTTGCTATGCGCAGTGGTCGATAATTCGGCTCATGCTTAACGAGCCTGCTTTTGTTAACGATGCCCTGGATGGTAAGCGATGGCCCTGATCATCACTGACGAGTGCATCAACTGCGATATCTGTGAACCGGAGTGTCCGAACCAGGCGATTTTCATGGGCGCCGAAATCTACGAAATCGACCCGCACAAGTGCACCGAGTGCGTCGGTCATTTCGAGGAAGCCCAGTGTGTGCAGGTCTGCCCGGTCGCTTGTATTCCGGTCAATCCACAGTGGGTGGAGAGTCGCGAGACGCTCTGGCAGAAGTACCAGCGACTGCAATGCGAAGCAAAGCAAGCGCCGGGCACAGAATAGCTGGCAGGCACGCGACTGACTTTCCTCAGGACGGGCTTGCAGCCTTGTCCGTTGCCGCCTTCTTACGGCCGGGCGAGCGCGCGACCAGGGCGTCGGTTTCCTTCTTTTTCTTCTTCATCGCGCCGGGGCGCGGTTTGCTCGCGCTGCCCGCGATGGCTGGTCGTGCTGGCGGCGTGTTGACAGCCAGGTCGGCCTTCTCCTGCTGCAGTCGGGCCTTTTCCATGCTGCTGGCGATGCGGGCGTCGCGCGCGGTGGCCTGATCGGCCTGCGCCTTTTGTGCACTGCTGCGTGGGTCGGCGTTGATTACGGCGGCGTTCGGGCACGGCAACTGGCTGTAGGTGTTGCCGCATTTGTAGACAGCCTGCGCCATGACACCGCCTGAAAGAGCGCAGGCAGCCATCACAACCAGCGTTTCAAGGGGACGGCTTCTCATGGTCTTACTCCTTTTCGATCGGCCTGGCAGCGACGCCGTTAGCGTCGGACGGCTTTTCCGGCCGCGACGGTTTCGGTCGTGGTGGCTTGCTGGTGTGCACCAGCATGGTGGCCTTGTCCATCTCGCCGGCCAACAGGTGCGGCAGGGCCTTGAGCGCGCGCTCTATGCTTTGGTCGATGGCAACGCGGTGATCGAGCGAGGGTTTCTTCAGCACCCAGTTGACAACATCCGACTTGATGCCCGGATGGCCGACACCGAGTCGCAGGCGCCAGTAATTGTCGCTGCCGAGCTGGGTGTGAATGTCACGCAGGCCGTTGTGTCCGGCGTGGCTGCCGCCCAGTTTGAGTCTGGCTTCACCCGGGACGATATCGAGCTCATCATGCGCCACCAGGATTTCCTGCGGCTCGATCTTGAAAAAGCGTGCCAAGGTGGCCACTGACTTGCCGCACAGGTTCATGAAGGTCTGGGGTTTGAGCAGCCACACGGTCTGTCCGTTGACCGATGTTCTTGCCACCAGGCCGTGGTAGGACTTGTCCATCACAAGCGGCGCCTTGAGGGTGCGCGCAACTTCATCGAGCCACCAGAAACCGGCGTTGTGGCGGGTCAGTTCATAGTCGGGGCCGGGATTGCCCAGCCCTACAAAAAGCTTGATCATGTCGGGTCGATTCGGGTTGCAATTCTGTCGTGTTGCATAGCGCCGCAGTGTAACCGTCCAGGCAAAAAAATGGCCCACCGAGGTGGGCCATCGAGTTGACATGGGGAGCGCGTCTGCACGCGGACCAGCGCCACGGCAACATCGCAGATTACTTCTTCTTGGCAGCTGGTGTTTTGGCAGCTGGTGCTTTGGCCGCGGGGGCCTTGGCGGCTGGCGCCTTGGCTGCTGCTGCGGCCTTGCCGGCTGCTGCTGCAGCAGCGGTTGCCGTGGGTGCTGCGGCTGCCGGTGCGGCGCCGTCTGCTGCCGGCGTTTCTTCAGCGCTGGCAGCAGAAATCACCACCACCGAGACCAGAACCGGATTGTTCTTGCCGTGGGTCACGGCTGTCACACCCTTGGGCAGAACCACGTCGGCCAAGTGCAGTGAGGCACCCTTCTTGAGGCCGCTCAAATCCACTGCGATGAATTCGGGCAGGTCGGCTGGCAGGCACAGCACTTCGATTTCGGTTACTACGTGGTTGGCGATGCAACCCTCGGTCTTGACTGCAGGCGAATTTTCGTCACCGCTGTAATGCAGTGGCACCTTCATGTGCAGTTTGGTGCTGGCATCGACGCGCTGGAAGTCAATGTGCAGAATGAGTTGTTTGAACGGGTGCATTTGCACGTCGCGCAGCAGGACCGGGTTGACCTTGCCGTCGATTTCCATGTCCAGAACGGTGGAGTGGAAGGTTTCCTTCTTCAAGGCATGCCAGAGGGCGTTGTGATCGATCTCGATCTGCTGGGGTTCCGTAGAACCTCCATAAACGATACCGGGCGTGCGACCGGCGATGCGGAGACGGCGGCTCGCACCCGTGCCCTGCTTTGTGCGCTCAAAAGCGACGAATTTCATAATTTTCACTCCAGAAGAAGTCCACCGCGACCAGTGTGACTCCGATTTAAAAAAGCTCCCGGCACTGAACTAACAGCGTCTGAAACCCACTTTTGCACGAACCAGAAACCCTTAGAACAGGTTCTCCTGGTCCGAGAACAAACTCATGACGGACTCGCCCTTGGCAATGCGCTGGATCGTCTCGGCGATCAAGGGCGCCACTGACAGTTGCCTGATTTTCTTGCAGGCCGTCGCCGCCTGGCTCAGCGGGATGGTGTTGGTCACCACCACTTCATCGAGCGCAGTACCGTTGGTGATGCGTTCGATGGCCGGGCCGGAAAATATGGGGTGTGTGCAATAGGCGTAGACCTTGTTGGCGCCACGTGTCTTCAGGACCTCGGCAGCCTTTACCAGGGTGCCTGCGGTGTCAATCATGTCGTCCATGATGACGCAATTACGGCCGTCGATTTCGCCGATCACGTGCATCACTTCGCTGACGTTCGCCTTGGGGCGACGCTTGTCGATGATGGCGAGGTCGCAGCCGAGCTGCTTGGCCAGGGCGCGCGCGCGCACCACACCACCAACGTCGGGCGAGACCACGATCAGGTTTTCATAGTTTTTCTGCCGCAAGTCGCCGAGCAGCACGGGCGAGGCGTAGATGTTGTCAACCGGGATGTCAAAAAAGCCCTGGATCTGGTCCGCGTGCAAATCCATGGTCAATACGCGCGCAACGCCGACGGCCTGCAGCATGTTGGCCACCACCTTGGCGGAGATCGGCACCCGACTCGAGCGTGGGCGCCGGTCTTGCCTAGCGTAACCAAAATAAGGAATGACGGCGCTGATGCGCTCAGCCGATGCGCGCTTGAGAGCGTCCACCATGATCAGCAATTCCATCAGGTTGTCGTTGGTTGGTGCGCAGGTCGACTGCACCACGAAGACGTCCCGGGCCCGCACGTTTTGATTGATTTCGACCGTCACTTCGCCGTCGGAGAAGCGTCCCACCGTTGCTGCACCGAGTGAAATGTTCAGGTGCTGGGCAATCTGCGCGGCCATGCCAGGATTGGCGTTGCCGGTAAAAACCATGAAATCAGGGGGTTGGGGAGCCTGCATGTGAAATTCCAGCGGTTGAGTGACCTTGTGCGCCTATGCGCTTTCAGTATGCGGTACGTGCTCCACTTGCGTGAAGCACGTATGACTAATCGTTTGGCAGGGGAAGAAGGATTCGAACCTTCGCATGCTGGAATCAAAATCCAGTGCCTTAACCAACTTGGCGACTCCCCTACACGGGTTGACGGCTAAACACCGACAACCGATAAACTTCTACTGCTTGCCCAGCCCACCAGGGGATGAACATCCAGGCTGTTGCATAACCTGACCTGAAACGCGCTTGGCGCGCTGCCCACGTCAATGTGCCGCAATACTGGTGCAAATACCGCACTTCCAGAGCCTGTCATCCGGCCTTCGAGCCCACGCAATGCAAGCCACTCAAGGGCCTGGCTTACGCCGGGGCAAAGTCTTTGCGCCACACTCTGCAAATCGTTACGGCCAAAACCGAAAGCATCTGCAATGAAGCCTGAAATTATAGCAGTCTCGCTGTCCCTTTTCAGGGCCGGGTCCGAGAAAATCAGCCTGGTTTCCAGTCCTTCTTGTGGCTTTACCACCAAAAACCGGCCGGCTGGCAGGGTGACAGGCGTCAGTTCTTCGCCAATACCTTCGACCCAGGCGTTGTGCCCGCCCAGAAAAAACGGCACGTCGGCGCCCAAACCGAGACCGATGGCAGCAAGTTGTTCCAGCGAAAGATTGAGTTTCCACAATCGGTTCAGGGCAAGTAGCGTTGACGCCGCGTCGGACGAGCCGCCACCCATGCCGGCCTGAGTCGGAATATTCTTTTCAATGCCGATATGAACGCCCAGCGGCGTGGCGCTGAGCGCTTGCAGGGCGCGGGCGGCACGCACAACGAGATCGTCGGCCGGCAGCGTTGCGCCGAGGTCTTCCCGACCGATGGTGCCGTCCGTGCGCAGTTCGAAATGCAGAGTGTCGCACCAGTCGATCAGCATGAAGACGGACTGCATCAGATGGTAGCCGTCGCTTCTTCTGCCCGTGATGTGCAGAAACAGGTTGAGTTTGGCGGGGGCAGCAATGTCGTAGAGCGACTTCATTTTTCGAGTAGTAGCGTGAGTTCGGCCACGGGCGCTGGCTGTAGACGCCGCGCCGTGATGCGGCCGCTGGCGTACTGTGAGAGGTCGGCACTCCAGCCTGACGCAGTGATGTTTTCATTGCGGAGCCAGGCAAAAAGTGCCGCCACCGGTATCTCGGTGCCGACTGCGCTGCGGATCAGGGCGTCGAGTGACTCGAAATGGCGGACATCGCCATTGCTGCGCATGATCGCCGCCTCGGGTGACCAGGAAAGGGCTGCGGCGGTGCTGCCCAGTGGCGTGAACAGCATCAATTCGCCGGTCCGTGCAGTGCCGCTGAGTTCGAACCCGGCTGCGACTGCCTGGTATGGCGTTTTCGGCAGGTCTGCCTCGACCCGTATGGCCAGTCGACCACGCCAGACTGAAACCTCAACCTGACCGGCTGTCGGAGTCGCCGGGGCCACGGCGCAACCCGTGACCAAAAGTGCGGCACAAAGTGCCGCGCCAGCAGCGACATTCAGCCACAACCTCACAACTTGATACGCAGACGTTTGAGCGTTTCCATCAGGGTTTCATTCTCGGCGTCGATCTTGACGCCTTGTCTCCAGATGCTCAGCGCCTGTTCACGCTGTCCCATGGCCCACAAGACCTCACCCAGATGGCTTGCGATTTCGGCATCCGGGCGGTCCTTGAAGGCGCCTTCCAGAATCAGCCGGGCCTGCGCCAGATTACCGCTGCGAAATTCAACCCAGCCCAGGCTGTCGGTGATGAAAGGGTCGTTCGGTGCAAATTTCATTGCCGCCTGGATCAGTTGCCTGGCTTCAGGCAGGCGCATATTGCGTTCCGCCAGCGAGAAGCCCAGTGCGTTGTAGGCATGCGCAGAGTCCGGCTTGCCGGCAATAACGCGGCGCAGCAGGCGTTCCATCTGATCCATTTGTCCGAGCTTTTCTGCCACCATGGACATGTCGTAAAGAAGGTCGAAATCGTTCGGATCGCGTGCAATGGCCTCGGACAGTAGGTCCAGGGCGGCTTTGTATTGCTTGTTATCACGTAACAACTGGGCCTCGGCGTTGATCTTCAGCCGCGCATCTTCGGGCGTCTTCTCGACCTGGCTGCGAATCAGTTTGCGTGCGTCTTCCAGTTTGCCTTGTCGGGCTAGCAGGTTGGCGCGACGCAATTGCGCGTTGAACAGGTCTTCCGGGTTGTCAACGCGTTTGAGCCAGGCGTCAGCTTGCGAAAAATCTTTCTTCTGCTCCGCAATCTGGGCCAGTGAAAGGAAAGCCTGTACCAGCCCGCGGTTCGATTCCGCATGCGCGGCGCCGGCGCGTTTGGCGGGTGCCAACTCAAGATAGCGCAGGAACGAGCTTTCTGCCGCAGCGCTCTGACCATTCTGGAGTTCAAGCGCCCCTTTGATCAACCAAGCCGGCGGATAGTCAGGTTTTTCGAGGGTGACGATCTGCACCTGGGCGGCTGCTTCCGGATAGCGCTGGGCGTCGAGCAAGATGCGTGCATATTCCATCCGGATCTCCGGCAGCGCCTGGCCGTCGAGATATTTCTTGACGATCACCTCCGCTTGCGGTGTCTCGCGCTTGATCAAGGTCAGTGCCAGCAGGGCTGGCGCTTCGTCCTTGGGGCTCATGGCCTGTGCCCTGCCTGCTGCTTCCAGTGCGGCCGCACTGTCGCTGGCTTCCAGACGCATGCGTGCGATGGTGGCCCAGGCCGCAGCGCCCAGCTTGGGCGAACTCAGATAGTCGGTCAGCGCCCGCTCAACCGTGACGGCGGCAAGCTTTTTGTCCGTGGCGCGGGCAAAGTAGCGTGGAATGGTCGCGACGATTATGGTTTGATCTTTCGCGTCGGCAGTCGCCACTTCGCGCTTGAGGGGATCGAGTGTCTCGCCAATCCGGTTCAGGCCGATCAGGATTTGCAGCACATACCGATTGGCTTCCCGGGAACCCGGCATGGCTTGGCGCCAAGCGCGGGCAGCCGCCAGTGCGGACTCGCCCGAACGCGCCTGCAAAGCCATGTCGACCGCACGCTGATAAAGCCCGGCGTTATTGGTCTTTCGCGCGGCATCGAGCAGCAGCGCGTAGGCAGTTCCAGTTTCGCCATCGCGGGCATTGAGTTCTCCCAGCAAAATCTCGTAGAAGAGTTCGCCGTCGAGCGCGGAACTGACTTCGCTACTCGAATTGAAGTCGGGTGTCTGTGCATTGGCGCCGAGTCTGCACGCCAACAGGACAATAAGGAGCAGGGTAGGGGTAAAACGTGGCATCGGACCATAATAATCCATGTCCGCTCCATTTGTCCGCAATGCCTGAATTACCCGAAGTTGAAGTTACCCGTTTGAGTTTTGCCGACAAAATTGCGGGGGCCAAGCTGTTGTCGCTGCACTTGGGCAAGCCCCTGCGCTGGCCGCTCGGCTGTGTGCCGGCCCAATTGGCCGGACGAACGGTGCGCGGCGTACGCCGGCGCGGCAAATACCTGTTGATCGATCTGGATCAGGGTTTGCTGCTGCTGCACCTGGGCATGTCCGGTAGCCTGAGTTTCGCTGCGCGTCTGCCAGCATCTGGCAAACACGATCATTTCGAGCTGGTGACGACGCAGGGCAGCTTGCGCCTGAACGACCCGCGCCGCTTTGGCGCCGTGGTGTACGCGCAAACCGAAGATGCGCCCCTGGCTCGCAAACTGCTGGGCCGGCTTGGCGTTGAACCCTTGTCGGAAGATTTTGACGCTGAGCTGTTTCATACCGGATTGAAGCGGCGCAAGGCAGCGATCAAGCAGGTCCTGCTGGCCGGTGATGTTGTGGTCGGGGTCGGCAATATCTATGCTTCCGAGGCGCTGTTTCTGGCAGGCATCCGCCCGACCGTGAGCGCGGCGCGCCTGAGCCGGCCACGTGTCGTGCGCTTGCATGCGGCGATCCGCGATATTCTGGGTCGTGCGCTTACCAGTGGCGGCAGCACCTTGCGCAACTTTTCAAGCGCCAGTGGTCAGAAGGGTCATTTTCAGTTTGAAACCATGGTCTACGCACGGGAAGGCCAGCCCTGCCGGGTTTGCGGCAAAGCGATCAAGTCTTTGCGCCAGGGGCAGCGCTCGACCTTTTACTGCCCTGCTTGCCAGAAAGTCTGACCGATGGTGTTGAAAGATATAGCCACCTGCGTGGTGCGCTGGCAGCAGGCTTGCGGGCGCAATGATTTACCGTGGCAGAACACGCGCGATCCGTATCGCATCTGGTTGTCGGAAATCATGCTGCAGCAGACGCAGGTGGTGACGGTGCGCGACTATTTTTCACGCTTCTTGCAGCGTTTCCCTGATGTCGCCACGCTCGCCGCTGCGCCGCTGGATGACGTCCTGGCCCTGTGGAGCGGCCTTGGCTATTACAGCCGGGCCCGCAACCTGCATCGCTGCGCTACGCTGGTCATGAATTTACATGGTGGGGCCTTCCCGAAGAGCGCCGCTGTGCTGCAGACCCTGCCCGGCATTGGACGCTCCACGGCGGGTGCCATTGCAGCACTATGCTTTGGCGAGCGGGTTGCCATTCTCGACGGCAACGTCAGGCGCGTGTTGACCCGTGTGCTGGGCTTTGACGCAGATCTCTCGATAACCGCGCATCAGCAAGCGCTCTGGGAGCAGGCCTCGCTGCTGCTGCCCAAGCGCGATTTGCGCAATACCATGCCGCGTTACACGCAGGGCCTGATGGACCTCGGAGCGAGTCTCTGCAGCGCACGTAAGCCCGCCTGCACTGAGTGCCCCCTGGCCATGGTGTGCGTCGCCAGCAAACTCGGTCAGCCCGAGCGTTATCCGGTGAAAACCCGCAAGCTCAAACGCAGTGCGCAGTCGCTGTGGCTGTTGTGGGCGCAGAACCGGGACGGCAACATCTGGCTGGGCAAGCGGCCAGTACCCGGCGTCTGGGCCGGGCTCTACTGCTTTCCGCTATTCGACAGCCGTGATGCGCTCGACGCCGCTATTCCCGACAACGGGCATAGCAAGTCGCATGATTTGCCGCCATTTGTTCATGTGCTGACGCACAAGGATTTACACCTGCATCCGGTCCAGGTTCAGCTGACAAAGTCTGATGTGAACTGGGAACCGGGAAGCTGGATTGCCGCCGATGCCTGGCCCGACCTGGGACTGCCCGCGCCGGTCAGAAAATTGCTGGGCCGGCACTGGTTGGCTGATCTTGCAGTTCCCGGTGCCGTTTCAAGGTGATCCATTCCTGGCTGAACAACTGCGTCAGCTGTTCCACCAGGTAGACCGAGCGGTGTTGGCCGCCAGTGCAGCCAATCGCCACCGTGACATAACTGCGATGGTCGCGCGCCAGTACCTCTAGCCAATGCTGCAGAAACTTGTGAATGTGATCGATCATCTGCATGACGTCAGCCTGTTGCCGCAAGAAACTCGCCACTGCGGCATCCTGGCCGGTCAAATGCCGCAGTTCTGGCTCGTAGTGGGGGTTGGGCAGCATGCGCACGTCGAAGACATAGTCGGCGTCACTGGGAACCCCGCGCTTGAAAGCAAAAGACTCGAATACCAGTGTCAGTTGTTTGCCAGCCACTGAAATCAGTGACTTGACATAAGCCTGCAACTGCGAGGGCCGGATGATGTTGGTGTCGATGATGTGGGCTTGTTCGCGCAGCGTCGTCAGCAGCTCGCGTTCCAGCTCAATGGCTTCGACCAGCGCGTGCCGTTGCTCAACGATTGACTGGTCGGATTCGGATTGCGACAAGGGGTGCCGGCGCCGGGTTTCGGAGTAGCGTCGCACCAGTGTCTCGGTGGTGGCGTCCAGAAACAGCGATTTGACGGCGATACCCTGTTCTTTCAGCAGCGTCAACTGGGACGGCAACAAGGGCAGGGCGCTGGCGTTGCGCGCATCCATGGCAATGGCGACCCGGCTGGCCTTGTGCTGGCGCTCCAGGGTCACAAAAGGCAGGAGCAGCTCCGGGGGCAAGTTGTCGACACAGAAAAACCCCGTGTCCTCCAGCGCATGCAGGGCCACCGATTTGCCCGAGCCCGACATGCCCGTGATCAGAACAACCTGCAGCGTGGCGGCTTCGACTTGCATTGCGTTACGCCTGCAACAGCAGCATTTCCCTGGCATGTGCCAGGGTCGCGTCGGACAAGCGCTCGCCGCCGAGCATGCGCGCGACTTCGGTCACCCGGTGCTGATCTCTGACTTCGGCGACCGAGCTCAAGGTGGTCTGGCCCTGCAACTGTTTGACCACCACCAGATGCTGGTCGGCACTCGCCGCCACCTGCGGCAAATGGGTCACGGCCAGCACTTGGCGGTCGGCCCCCAACTGCCGCATGAGGCGGCCAACGGTTTGTGCGACGGCGCCTCCGACACCGGCGTCAATCTCGTCAAAGATCAGGGTCTGTGCTGTGCCGAGCTGGCTGGTGGTGACCGCAATCGCCAGCGCCAGGCGCGAGAGTTCGCCGCCGGAGGCCACCTTGCTGACCGGGCGCGGCGTGCTGCCGGCATGTCCTGCCACCAGAAAACTGACTTCCTCCAGGCCGCTTTGCATCGGCTGGGGTGCCTGCTCCAGCGCCACCTGGAATTGGCCGCCTTGCATACCCAGCCCCTGCATCGCCTGTGTGATGGCTTTGGCCAGCAAAGGCGCGCTCTTGGCACGCGCCTTTGAGAGCACAGTTGCTTCGGCCCGATAGGCTTGCTGCGCGGCATTCAGGGCGGCTTCGAGCGTGGCCAGATCGGCAGCGGCGTCGAGCCGTGCCAGCTCTTCCTGCCACGACAACAATAGTTGCGGCAGTTCAGCCGGGCTGCGCTTGTAGCGTCGGGCCAGCGATAGCCACTGGGCCAGTCGTTCATCGAGCTGACCCAGGCGCTGCGGGTCGGGTTCGGTGCGGTGCAGGTAACTGCGCAGCGAATGGACCGTGTCTTCAATCTGCGCCAGACTGGAGGTCAGGACTTCTGTCAATTCCCGGAACTGGGGTTCATGCTGTTCCTGTTGTTGCAAGCGCTGACAGGCGCTGTGCAGTGCAATCAGGGCGTTGTGCTCGTCGTCATCAAGGCTTTGTAGCGCGCCCTGCGCGGCGTCGAGCAGCGCCTGGGCGTTGGACAGACGGCTGTGCTCGGTGTTGAGGGCCTCCCATTCGTCGGGCAGTGGTGAGAGCTTGGCTATTTCACCAATCTGCCAGGCTAGGCGTTCGCGCTCGCGGTGCAGCGATTCCTGCGCCGTGCGGGCCAGCGCCAGCTCGTTTTGTGCCTGGCGCCAGCGCTGCCAGAGCATGGCCAAGCCAGCAGGGGAGACGCCGGCGTAGGCGTCGAGCAGGCCGCGTACTGCATCGGGCCTTGTCAGGCTTTGCCAGGCGTGCTGGCCGTGGATATCGAGCAGCTGCTCGCCCATTTCGCGCAACTGGGTGGCCGTGGCCGGGCTGCCGTTGATCCAGGCGCGGCTCTTGCCTTGCAGATCTACCGTGCGCCGCAGCAGTAGGCTGTCACCGGTCTCGAAGCCAGCCGCATCAAGCCAGGTTGCCAGGGCGTCGGTGCTGTCAAATTCGGCACTGACATCGGTGCGCTCTGCGCCCTCGCGGATGACCCCGACCTCGGCCCGCCCGCCGGTGACGAGCTGCAGGGCACCGATGAGGATCGACTTGCCGGCACCGGTTTCGCCGGTGAGAACGGTGAAGCCGTCCGCCAGATCGAGATCGAGTTCGCTCACGATCACGAAATTGCGCAGGACGATGCGGCGCAGGCTCACGGCAAGGCCACTCCCTCGTTCCAGTGCAGCTTCTGGCGCAGCGTGTCGAAGTAGGACCAGCCCTTGGGGTGCAGAAAGCGCACATTGTGCTGCGAGCGCGTCACCACAATGCGGTCGCCGTGCAGCAGCGAGGCCAGTGACTGGGTGTCGAAACTGGCGCTGGCGTCGCGTCCGGCCACGACCTCGATGGCGATCTCGGTCGCATTGGGCAGCACGATGGGTCGGTTCGACAGCATGTGCGGTGCAATCGGCACCAGCACCCAGCCCGGCACCGAAGGGTGCAGCAGCGGTCCACCCGCCGACAGAGAATAGGCGGTGGAGCCGGTCGGTGTGGCAATGATCAGTCCGTCAGCGCGTTGACTCGCAACGAAGTGGCCATCGACCTCGACCCGCAACTCGACCATGCCGGAGCTGGCGCCCCGGTTCACCACCACATCGTTCATGGCCAGCGCGTCGTAGACACAGCGTCCATCGCGCATGACCTTGGCCTGCATCAAGCCGCGATGGTCTTCCTCGTAGGCGCCGCGCAGCATGGGTCCGAGCGACTGCTTGAAGTGGTGGAACGGGATGTCGGTGATGAAACCGAGCCGCCCCTGGTTGATGCCGATCAGCGGTACGCCATAACTGGCGAGCTGGCGGCCAATGCCCAGCATGGTGCCGTCACCGCCGACCACCAGGCCCAGATCGCACTGCTCCCCGATAGCCGGTACCGTCAACACCGGATGCCCGGAAATCCCCATGTTGCGTGCCGTATCGTGTTCCAGATGCACTTCACAACCCTGGCCATGCAGAAAATCGGCAATCTCCTCGATGACGCTGCGCGAAGAGGCGCCTGACGCTCCTGACGCCAGAGTCTGGTACTTGCCAATCAGTGCCACATGCGGGAATTTTGATTTCATTTGCAAATTACATCACTAAAATGCCCCAATGCTCGATGACCGTGCCAAGTTGTTATTGAAAGCGCTGGTTGAGCGCTATATCGCCGACGGGCAACCAGTGGGCTCGCGCACGCTCTCGAAAGCCTCGGGGCTTGATCTGTCGCCGGCCACCATCCGTAACGTGATGTCTGACCTGGAAGAACTGGGCCTGATTGTCAGCCCGCATACCTCGGCCGGACGCATTCCGACCGCGCGCGGTTACCGCCTGTTTGTCGACACCATGCTGACCGTGCAGCGCGGCCAGTTCGCCGCGCACAGTCTGGCGCCTGATCAACCGCAAAAGGTGATCTCCAACGCCGCCAACCTGCTCTCCAGCCTATCGCAGTTTGTCGGCATCGTCATTGCGCCGCGTCGTTCATCTGTGTTTCGTCACATCGAGTTCCTGCGGCTGTCTGCGCGGCGTTTGCTGGTGATCATCGTTTCGCCCGAGGGTGACGTGCAGAACCGGGTCATCTTCACCGAAGTCGATTATTCGCAGGCGCAATTGGTCGAGGCGGCTAATTTTCTGAACAACCATTACGTTGGCCTCGCGATCGAGCAGGTGCGTGAGCGCCTGCAAAGCGAAGTGGAATCGCTGCGTTCCGAGATTGCCAGTTTGATGCAGGCGGCGGTGGCGGTCAGTTCCGACGCGATTGCGGAGACCAAGGACGAAGTGGTGAT
>CAIXNB010000168.1 GCA_903920695.1 uncultured beta proteobacterium | reverse complement strand
GTCCGGCAGCAGTGCGCCAATGGTCTGGGTACGACGCGAGATCAGGCTGCGCGCTGCGCTGGAGGGCACAAAGTGCATGTCCTCAGCAATTTTCATGACCCGGTCACGGGTCTTGTCGGTCACGCTAGAGAGCCCGTTCAGCGCACGGGAAACGGTTGCGACCGAAACCCCCGCTTCTCGTGCTACATCCTTGATGGTGATCGCCATTTCGTCATCTCGCTGTTCGTTACCCGGGTACCGTCAAATGAGTGGGTACCTTCTTTACCGGCTAAATGTAAAGCTTTACATTTCTTCGCCAAATATATCCGATTTCGACTTTCGTGCGACAGAATTTTGAAGATTTGTGGCGAACGCAACGATCATGGATTGCCACGCTGGCCGTCCTTGCAAAGGGCGCAGCGACGCGGCAATCACAATGAGGACGCCGGGTTCAGAGACGCAGGCGCGGCCCTTATGCAGCGCAGCGCAATGCGGGATTGAGCACGTAAAGGTTTACCCGTATTGCGCCTTCGGCCTAATACGGGCTAAGCGCGCTATCGAATCATCAGGGCCCGGCCAGATACGTCAGCACGCCCCGCCCGGCCCGGTAGCCGCTGGCAAGACAGGCCGTCAGCAGATAGCCGCCGGTGGGCGCTTCCCAGTCCAGCATCTCGCCGGCGCAGAAGACGCCGCGCCACTGCGTCAGCGACAGGTTCTTGTCCATCGCCTCAAAGCGCACGCCGCCAGCGCTGCTGATGGCTTCGTCAATCGGGCGCGGCGCCGCGAGCGAGATCGGCAGCGCCTTGATGGCTGCGGCCAGCGTCGCGCTGTCGTGCATCTGCGCCTTGCTTAGCAATTCATGGAGGATGGCGGCTTTGATGCCATCGAGGTGCAGGCGGCCCTTCAGATGACTCGACAGGGAGCGCGAGCCGCGCGGATGACTGACTTCGACCAGCACGCGATCAAAGCTCATGTCGGGCAACAGGTCCAGTTCAAAAGTAGCCGAACCGTGCGCCAGTATCTCGTCGCGCAGCAAGTTCGAAGCGGCGTAGATCAGACTGCCCTCGACGCCACCGCTGGTCAGCACGAACTCGCCCTTGTGCTGAAACTTTCGGCCGTCCGAAGTGGCGACGCGAAGCGCCACCGACTTGAAGGGCTGGCCGGCGAAGCGATCCGTGAAATGCGCGCTCCAGCCGCCCTGCTTGTCAAAGCCACAGTTGGCTGGCAGCAGCGACGCCAGTGCCACGCCACGCGCCTGTAGCCAGGGAACCCAGGCACCGTCCGAACCGAGCCGCGCCCAACTGCCGCCACCGAGTGCCAGCAGCACAGCGTCGGCCTGCGCCAGCACCACACCGTGCGGCGTGTCGAAGCCCAGGACCATGCCCGGCGCGCCATCGGGCGCAGCGCCAGTCGAGCCGTTCCAGCGATGGCGCATGTGAAACTGCACCGCCGGCCCGCTGGCCGGATGGCGCAGTCGCTGCAACCAGGCGCGCAACAGCGGTGCCGCCTTCATGTCCTCGGGAAAGACCCGGCCCGAGCTGCCGACAAAAGTGTCAATACCAAGGCCCTGGGCCCAAGCGCGCACCTGGGCCGCGTCAAAATCCTGCAACAGGCCCGCGATCTGCTCGCGCCGTGCGCCGTAGCGCGTTGAAAAAATTTCCGCCGGCTCCGCGTGCGTGAGGTTGAGCCCGCCCTTGCCGGCGAGCAAGAACTTGCGCCCGACCGAGGGCATAGCATCAAACACATGAACCTCGACCCCGGCACTGCAAAGCACCTCGGCCGCCATCAAACCCGCGGGGCCAGCGCCAACCACCATCACTTTTTTCATGCTTCTTTTCGTCCCATTGTTGAGCATTCCATCGGTCATGAAGCGCCTAAAGGCAAAGGCTGTCATGCCGGACCTTGATGAGCCTGCCCCGGACTCCGATCCGGGGGCATCCATGGATTGCGGGTCAAGCCCGCAATGACAACGCCACAGTCAATAAATTGCAGCATTGCATTCGCAATGCCGATCAAAGTGAAATAGCAGGATAACTACCAGACCCGCAAATCGTCGCACCACAATCCATTCGCTTCAAAACGGCCTTTTTGTTCCGTAAACCAAGCGCCGTGAATTCCTTCCAACTGCGCTCTGCGCTGCATCAGGGACGTCCCTCGCGTAGCGCTCCGTAGCACTTCGGGCTGCTCAACTGACACAGCCAACTTAACCATGCGCCCATCCTGTTCAACAAAATCAAAGTTGATCGTGGCTTCAATAGGATTGATTTGCATGGCACGGCCCGGTAGACAATTCGACGGCCATCTTAGCTAAAGCTCCACCACCACACCCTGCGCCGTCAAAAAGGCGGCGCGCACCACTTGGCCCGGGTAGATCCCCTGCACCGCGGCGCGGTAGTCAAGCAGTTGCGCGCGCAACTCCATCTGCGCCTGCGGCGCTGCGGCGCTTTTGTAATCGAGCACCCACCACTGCCCGGCCTGCGCGCCGTCGCGGCGCTGCACCAGGCGGTCGATCTGCCGGTACTGGCCTTGATGGCTGATACCGATTTCATTGCCGGCCCAACCGATCACCGTGGGGTCCCAGGCCCAGGCACCGTCGCCTTGCAGTATGCAGGCAGCCAGACTGACTGCGCGCAGCGCCTGCGCCGGACTCAGTTCGAATTCGCGCGCCACCGCCGCCGTTCCCAATGCCGAGACCGTTCCCCACTCCAGCAGACGGTGCATGGCTTTGCCGATGCGCGCCTCAAGCGCATCAGTATCAAGCGCAGCCGGAACCGGGCTTGCACGCAAGGGCGCCGGCGGCAATTCCTTCAAATGGAAAATTTCCGCCGCCGCTGTTGTGGCGCTGGCCGGCAACGCTATCAAGACCGTGGCCCGCAGCAGCCCGGTCTGCGTCAGGCGCTGCCACCAGCTACGCGGCGCAGCGCGGTGCGGCACGATGCTGGAGATGGCCAGCGTCTGACGAGCACGGGTCAAGGCCACGTACAAGGCATTGAGTTCCTCGCGCTGGCGCTCCTGGCGCTCCGCTGCCAGCATGGCGAGCGCACTGGCCGGCGGCTGGCTCTCGCTGGCGAGAAAGACGAAGGATTGCGGCCAGGCCGCTTCACCCGGCCAGTCCACCAGCACCGTCATGCTATCGGCGTTGCGCGGCGGAGAATCGGTATCGAGCAGCAGCACGCTGTGTGCCTCCAGCCCCTTGGCGCCGTGGATGGTGAGCAGGCGCACCGCCTTCGGGTTGACGGCGGCCGGCGCACGCACGCCACCGGCCTTGAGCGCGCGCACCAGTGCGTACGGCGTGGCGAAACGACCGCCGCCCATTTGCAGCGAGGCGCCAAGCAAGGCGCGCAGATTGGCCAGCACGGTCTCGCGCTGATGCGTGGGCGCAGCGGCGGCAAAGCGCGCCAACACGTCGCCATCGCTGTAAATGGACTGCAATGCGTCGTGCGGCGGCATGGTGTCGAGCCAGTCCTTCCAGCGCAACAGACTGGCCGCGACCAAACGCTGATCGGGCGTAACCATGTCCTTCATTTGCAGCCGCTCGAACCACGGCAGCGCGCCCGGCACCAGCGCCAGTTGCACCAGCGCCGAATCATCGAGCGCAAACAGCGGCGACTTGAGCACGCGTGCCAGCGACAAATCATGCTGCGTTGAGACCAGCACATCGAGCAGCGCAACAATGTCCTGTACCTCACAACATTCGATCAGTTCGGTGTTGTCACCGATCTGGGCCGCAATCTGCAAGCGACGCAGTTCGTCCTGCAGCGGAAGCAGGGCCGAGCGCTTGCGCGAAAGCACCATGATGTTTTCCGGCTGCAAGGGCTTGTCGCAGGCCGCTGCCAACTGCTGCGCGATCCAGCGTGCAGCTTGGCGCGCCTCGAGCACATGCAGCGTTTCTTCGGGCAACTCACGGGGACTGCGCAAGCTGTCGCGCCAGGCACCGGCCGGCGCGGCGTCGTCGGTGGCGTCGTTGGCGAGCGGTCGCGGGATCGCCGGCAACTGACACAGATTGCCCGTCAGCGTCGAACTCGTGGTGTGTGTCCGGTAGCCCTCGTAGCCATCGGTCTGCACCGCGTCACACATCACCGTGTTCACCGTGGCGATGACGCCGCTGGCATTGCGCCGCGTGTGGTCGCAACTCAGCAGGTCGCCCTGCAGCGCGTCACGCACAAAGGCCTGCGCCGCCTTGAACACCTGCGGCTCGGCGCGGCGAAAACGGTAAATGCTTTGCTTGGGATCGCCCACGATGAAGACGCTGGGCGCATGGCTGCCAGCGCCGGCGTAGCCACTGAGCCAGGAGCGCAGCGCCTGCCATTGCAGCGGGTTGGTGTCCTGAAATTCATCGATCAACAACTGGCGCACGCGCACATCGAGCCGCTCCTGCACCCAGCCCGAAAGCACCGGGTCGCCCAGCATCAGCAGCGCAGCGCGCTCAACATCATTCATGTCAACCCAGCCGCGCGCAAACTTGACCGCGGCATAGGCCTTGAGCAGCACGCGGCTCAGGCGCGCCATGCGCTGCTGGTAGCGCCACGCGGCCTGCTGCGCTCGCGCCGTCAGCACTTGCAGCACCAGATCCTGCGCCACGCGCACCTGCTCGATGCCGACAATCTTTTCGCCAAACTTGCGCGGCGTGCCGGTCAGGGTCAGCAAGGCGTCGAACGCAGCATCGAGATCGCCCTTGCTGAGCGCCATCTCCAGTTCGACGCCTTTGGCAGAAAAGGTCGGAGCAGTCGCCCGGCCCAGTGCCTTGGCGGCATCCAGCAGCGCCTGCCAGCGTTGCGGTTGCGCGCGCAAGAAGTCTTCAGGCTCGGCGAGTCCGGCAAAGCCGTCGCAATGCGCATCGAAGTTGGGCACCGACAGCGCCACCACGCCCTGCGCGTCGGCCAGGGCAAATTCGGTGCGCTTGACGAGCGCCGTCTGCAAGGCCTTCTCGGTCTGGGCGCGGCCATACTCAAAGACCACCGCCTCGAAGTCGGCCTGCAGCGGAGCGTCGAGCAACAAGACCGCATAAAAGCGCCGCCAGACCAGTTCCTTCGGCTTGGCATCGTCTTCCAGCAACTCATAGTCCGCCGGCAGTTCCATCTGCTGCAACAAGGCCAGCGGCGCGCTGCGCAGCAAGGCGGCAAACCAGCTGTGAAAAGTGCGGACCTGAACCTGCCTGCCGCTGGCAAGCATCTGCTGGTACAACTCTGACAACTGCTGCGGCAGCACCGACTGCGCCGCGTCTTCGATCAGCACACCACGCTCACGCAGCGCCTGCAGCAGGCCCGCCTGATCGGCCGCGGCAAACTCGGCCAGCCACTGGTATAGCCGCTCGCGCATCTCGCCAGCAGCGCGGCGCGTGAAGGTGATGGCCAGGATCTCCTGCGGCGCGACGCCGTCGAGCAGGGCGCGCACGATGCGCGAGACCAGCATCCAGGTCTTGCCGGCACCGGCACAGGCCTCGACCGCAACGCTGCGCTGCGGGTCACAGGCGACCGCATAAAAAGCCTCGGCGCTGACATGCTTGCCGTTGAGTTCGTACGCGGCAATCATGGCGCGGTCCAAAAATCTCGGCGACATAAGCCGCGCGCGTCGCAGAATTCGCAGGCCTTGCCCGCACCGAGCGCGGGCAAGGGCGCAGCGGCGGCGATGCGCGTGAGGTCGCTAGTAATGCCTTCGAGCAACTGGTCACGCAGTTCCACAATGTCGTGCTGCTGGTAGTTGCGCGTGCCCTCTTTCTCACCGACGTTGACATAGGCGCCAGCCAGCGTGTCGTCGCTCAACAAAGCCGCGTAGAAAGCAAGCTGCGTGTCTTCCAGCGGCGCCTTGATGCGCTGCGCCGTGATGCCCGGCGCCTCGGTCTTGTAGTCGATCACCAGGGCGCTGCCGTCGCGCAGCCGGTCAATGCGATCAATCTTGCCAACCAGCCTCAAGCGACCTAGCGGCATCTCCTTCCAGGCTTCGGCCGCAACGAAAGCGGCGCCCTCGGCTGCGTGTGTGGCAAGCCACTGCAGATAGCCGGCGCGCACGCGCGGCCAGGCAGCGGCAAAGGGCAGGAACTCAGCCGGCGACAAACCCAGTTCCGTGCTTGCCTGCGCCGCCGCCTGATCAAGCAGGGCTGGCAGCGCCGCCGGCTCGTACGCTGGCGTGCGCTGCAAGGTCTCGTGAAAGTGGCGCAGCACCAGGTGCAGCCAGTTGCCAAAGTCGCGTTTGTCGAGCGTCAGATCAAGCTCGTCAGCGCTTTGCAATTTGAGCTGGCGCAGCGCGAAGAAACGATAAGGGCAGCGCCGCAGGTCCTCGTAAGCCGTGCCGGACAGCCGCTCCAGCGCCAAGGCCTCGCCCGTGGGCTGCGGCCTGGCGCAGGGACTGGGCTCGAGCGCACGCAAGCGGCGCGGATCGGGCGCCAGCGTCAGCGGCTGTTGCAGGCGCAACTGCTGCACGAAACCACTGGCCAGCAGATGCTCGCCGCCTTCGCTCAGACGCCACAGGAGGTCAACATGCGGGAACTGCAGGGCGTAGTGCCAGGCTGCGCTGGCCGCAGCGGCGAGTTCGGCACGCGCGGGCAGGCCGAGCAGGACCGACTGGGCCGGCGTCCACCAGGGCGGCGGTTCCGGCGACATCGGCAGGCGCTGCTCATCGCAGCCGGGCAGCACAACGGCCGCCAGCGGACGGCCCAGCAACTGGGTCAGCGGCAGGATCACGACTTGGGCGTTGGCGCCATGGGTTGGCACGAAACTCTGCTCTTCGAGAGTCTGGCTGACCCAGGCTCGAAACTCGCCAGCCGCCATGCGGCCACTGATGTCAGCGAACTCCGCTTCAGCCCCCTCGCGCAAACGCAGGGCGTCGAGTACGGCCTGACCGGCCTCGTCCTGCTCCAGCGCCGCCCACTGACCGGCATCCTGCAGCACGGCGCGCAAATCGTGCAACCAGCGCTCCAGCGGCCGGCTCGCCTGCAGGCGCTCGCGCAGAGCCTGCACCTGCTGTGCCAAGGTGGCATCAAGCGCCACGCCACGCCATTCGCGCACACCGTTGCGACGCCATTCGATCTCGGCCTGCATCAGTTGCTGCGGATCGAAGGCCGACGCGTTCTTGAGCCAATCCAGCACGGCATCGGTCGAGGCGTCCCACACCTGTGCACGCAGCAGGCTCATGAGCGAGGCCGCAGCACGCGTGGTGGAGAGTTTCCAGCCGGTCTCATCACGCACAGTGACGCCGGTCTGGCCTAGCATGGCGTGGACGCGGCGCGTCAACACGCGGTCCTGTGCCACCAGTGCAACCGGGCTGCGACCCGCCGCCAGATGCGCAAGCACGCAGGCGGCTGCGCGCTGCGCCTCGTCCTCGGCATCGGCGGCCGCGTGCAGGGCCACCCAACCGCTTGGCGGAGTCGACGCCGGCGCATCAAGCGCCCGGGCCAACGCGAGCAGCAAGACTTTCTCGCCCAGCCGGTGCCGCAAGACCTGCGTCAGGGGCTCGCTCTGAAAGCCCTGCAGCAGCACCAGCAAATCCGGTTCGGCACCAAACACCGGGTCTGAGGCATAGCTTGAACTGGCAGCCCAGGCCAAGGCAATGCGCGCGGTGGCGGCTTCCAGCGCCAACACCGGAGAATCAAGTGCCGCCGCCAGCGTGGCACCCAGGCGCGCGCCCCAGTCGGCACGCTCGGCCGGCGGCACGGCCGCGGCGACCCGGGCCAGACTCCAGGCACAGGCCATCAGACGCGCAGCCAGGACACCGCTGTGCGCAGCCAAGCCGGCGCGCCCGAGCAAAGAGGCGGCGGTTAAAGAATCACGTGCGCCATCGAGTTGCAAATCGTCGACCCCCGGTGCAAAAGCACCCAGGCTGCGCGCCCAGCTCATGGTGGTCTCAAAACGCGGCAGAAAGTGCGCCTGTGGCACAGCACCGCCAAGACTGCGCAGCCAGGCCTGGCGCGCTTCAGGGATCAACTGAGCATAGGGCAGGAGCAACACGCTGCGCGACGGATGAACCTGCCGCTGATGCATGCGCTCGCGCAACTCAAGCATCACGCGCTCCCAAGCCTGATCGACGTGATGTTTTTTCGCTATCTCATTCATAGGCGCAGGGCAATCGATCCGGGGGCTTGGTTTCTGTCACAATTTCCCCACTTTACCTTTAACGACCCCAAAGCCGAAACTTTGCAGACCCGAATGACGCTGCATCTGGCAGTTCAGGTCCGCCCCCAACCCCACAAGGAGAAATCATGACCAGCGAATTGATCAAACATGTGTCCGACGCGTCTTTTGAAGCCGATGTGCTGAAATCGACGCTACCCGTCTTGGTGGACTACTGGGCCGAATGGTGCGGCCCGTGCAAGATGATTGCGCCGATTCTGGACGAAGTATCCAGCAGCTACGAAGGCAAGCTGCAGATCGCCAAGATGAACGTCGATGAAAACCGTGAAATCCCGGCCAAGTTCGGCATTCGCGGCATCCCGACGCTGATGGTGTTCAAGGACGGCCAACTGGCAGCCACCAAGGTCGGCGCCATGAGCAAAGCGCAATTGACCGCTTTCATTGATCAGCAACTGTAACTTGCTCTTTCCATTGAGCCGAATTTGTCATTGCGGACCTGCTCCGCAATCCAGGGTTCGCGTGACACTGGACGCCCCCGGATCGGAGTCCGGGGCAGGCTCCTCAGGTCCGGCATGACAACTTAGTGGGACGGGATGACAACTGAGAATATCAATAACCGCTTCCATTTCCTGTCATAATCGCCCCAGCTCACCGACGCTCACCCCGTGTCGGTTCGAATTCCCGGTTTAATACCTTGAGGCGCAGGCCACCCGCCCGCCTCACCCGAACCCCCCGTATTTCGTTCAACTCCGTAGTTAGACACCCCATGCACTTAAACGAACTCAAGGCACTGCACGTGTCGGAAGTCCTCAAACAAGCCGAAGAGCTTGAAATTGAAAATACCGGCCGCATGCGCAAGCAGGAGCTGATGTTCGCCATCATCAAGAAGCGTGCCCGCACCGGCGAGCAGATCATTGCCGATGGTGTGCTGGAAATTCTGCCCGACGGCTTTGGTTTCCTGCGCAGCCCCGACACCAGCTATACCGCGTCGACTGATGACATCTACATCAGCCCGAGCCAGGTACGGCGCTTCAACCTGCACACCGGCGACATGATCGAAGGCGAAGTGCGCACGCCCAAGGACGGCGAACGCTACTTTGCGCTGAACAAGCTCGACCGCGTCAATGGCGGCGGGCCGGAAGACAACAAGCACAAGGTGATGTTCGAGAATTTGACGCCGCTGTTCCCCAAGGTGCAGATGAAGCTCGAGCAGGACATCAAGAGCGACGAGAACATCACCGGGCGCATCATCGACATCATCGCCCCAATCGGCAAGGGCCAGCGCGCCCTGCTGGTGGCACCGCCCAAGAGCGGCAAGACGGTGATGATGCAGCACATCGCCCACGCCATCAGTGCCAACTACCCCGAAATTCACATGATGGTGCTGCTGGTCGATGAGCGTCCGGAAGAAGTGACCGAAATGCAGCGCACGGTGAAGGGCGAGGTGATTGCCTCCACCTTCGACGAGCCGGCAGCGCGCCACGTGCACGTGGCCGAGATGGTGATCGAGCGCGCCAAGCGCCTGGTCGAGCTGAAGAAGGACGTGGTCATCCTGCTGGACTCGATCACGCGCCTGGCACGTGCCTACAACAACGTCGTGCCATCCTCCGGCAAGGTGCTGACCGGCGGCGTTGATTCGAACGCGCTGCAGCGGCCCAAGCGATTCCTGGGCGCGGCGCGCAATGTGGAAGAAGGCGGCTCGCTGACCATCATCGCCACAGCGCTGATTGACACCGGCAGCCGCATGGACGAAGTGATCTTTGAAGAATTCAAGGGCACGGGTAACTCGGAAATCCACCTGGACCGCCGTCTCTACGAAAAGCGCGTGTTCCCGTCGATCCAGCTCAACCGCAGCGGCACGCGCCGCGAAGAGTTGCTGCTGGCACCCGAAATCCTGCAAAAGACCCGCATCCTGCGCCAGTTCCTCTACAACATGGACGAAATCGAGTCCATGGAGATGGTTCTGAAGCAAATGCGCGCCACCAAGAACAACAGCGAGTTCTTCGACATGATGCGCAGGGGCGGATGAACTGGCCCCCACGCTTGTCACTTCGTGTACTGCGCTGCCCCCCGAGGGGGCTAATTTTTCTTGGGGCGGCCCGGCGAAAAATTGGCTTCCCATCTACGGCACAGCTGGGCGCGGCTAGGCTATAATCGCGCGTTCTACGCGACAAGTACACCGGGCTTTGAATTGCGCAATGGTTTGCACAAGGGCTTGATGCGGCTAGCGCAACTGATGGAGAGAATATGAAAGAAGGCATTCACCCCAATTACCGCGAAATTTGTTTCATGGACTTGTCCAATGGATTCAAATTCGTGACGCGCTCTTGCGCCAACGCCAAAGAGATGATCAAGATGGAAGACGGCCGCGAACTGCCGCTGTACAAGCTTGATACATCGAGCGAATCGCACCCGTTCTACACCGGCACACAAAAATCCGTGGACAACATGGGTGGCCGCGTCGAGCGCTTCCGCAACCGTTTCGGCAAGACCGCTGCCAAGTAAACAGGCAGACGCTTCGTGCGAAAGGCAGCCCGGGTTACCGCGCTGCCTTTTTTCATAGCGATTGGTATCAAAGCGTGACCCAAACCACTCCCGCCATCGTTGCCCAAGGCGCCGTGCGCCGCCTGCCGCGTGCTGCGCTGCTGCTGCTGTGCGTCGCCTACGTGCTGCCGGGCTTCTTTGGCCGCGAGCCCTGGAAGGGCGCGGACATCACGGCCTTTGGCTACATGGCCGAACTGGCCCACGGCAGCACCCAGTGGTTGGCACCGCAGTTGCTCGGCCTGGCGCCGGATGTGGACGCGCTGCTGCCTTACTGGCTCGGCGCCTGGGCCATGCAACTGGCACCGGCCTGGATGACGAGTGACTTTGCCGCACGCATCCCGTTTGGCTTGCTGCTAACACTGGCGCTGATGGCAACCTGGTACGGCACCTACTACCTGGCGCGCAGCCTGGAGGCGCAGCCGGTAGCATTTGCCTTCGGCGGTGAGGCACAGCCAAGCGACTACGCCTGCGCCATCGCCGATGGCGGCTTACTGGCCTTTATTGCCTGCCTGGGACTGGCCCAACTGTCACACGAAACCACCCCGGCACTGGCACAACTTTGCTTTGCTGCACTGTCCTTTTTTGCGCTGGCCGCCCTGCCCTATCGCACTGTGGTGCCCGTTGTCGGCGGGGTGCTGGGGCTGCTCGGTCTGACACTGTCGGGCGCCCCAACGGTGGCTCTGCTGCTGGGCAGCGGTGGCGCCTTGATTCACGGACTGGACCGCAGCCCGGGACGCAAAGCCGTGGCGCAGCAAACCCATTGGGCTGCCGGCATTGCGCTCGTGACTGCATTGGTGGCGCTGCTCGCCATCTGGCTCGATCTATGGCACTGGCGCATCGAACTGCCCGAGGCAAGCTGGACCGAGTGGCGCAGCCTGGGACGTTTGCTACTGTGGTTCACCTGGCCGGCCTGGCCACTGGCCTTATGGACGCTGTGGCGCTGGCGCCATCAATTGATTCGCCGTGATCTGCCGAGCCGCCATCTGGCGCTGCCACTGTGGCTGGCCGGCATTGCCATCGGCGCCACGCTGAGCACTGGATCGGCTGATCGCTCCCTGCTACTGTCCCTGCCCGCACTGGCAGCACTGGCCGCGTTTTCCCTGCCAACCCTGGGACGCAGCGTCGCTGCACTGGTGGACTGGTTCACGCTGCTGTTTTTCTCGGGCTGGGCCATCGTCATCTGGGTCATCTGGATCGCCCTGCAAACCGGCGTGCCACGACAACCGGCAGCCAACGTTGCACGACTGGCCCCCGGCTTCGAACACAGCTTTTCCCTGCTTGCGTTTGTGATCGCAATGGCCGCAACGCTGGCCTGGGCCTGGCTGGTCAAATGGCGCATCGGGCGCAACCGCAGCGCCATCTGGAAAAGCCTGGTCTTGCCGGCTGGCGGCGCCACCCTGTGCTGGCTTCTGATCATGACCCTGTTGCTGCCGGTACTTGATTTTGCGCGCGGCTATGCGCCTCTGCTGCAACGCGCCACACGGATACTGCAGACCAGCCCCTGCGTGCAAGCGCACGGTCTGAGCCGGGGCCAGAGCGCCGCCTTTCGGTTCCAGGGCCATCTGAATGTCACTGTGGTCAGCCCGGAGGGCAGTTGCCCCTGGCTGATCGTGAACAAGGAGGCCTTGAACACGCTGCCGCAATTCATCAATCCGGCTGACTGGACCCTGCGCGACAACATCCGCCACCCAATTGATCGGGACGAGGATTTGCTGATCTACCAGCGCACCTCGAAACTGGCGCGTTAGCCAGGCAATGGGAGTATCCGGTCCGGCGCTGTCCGAAATCGGCTGGCCGGAAAGGTGATTGAAAAGACCGAGCCTTTGCCCAGCGTACTTTGAATGCTTAACTCGGCACCATGGCGTTGCGCCACGTGCTTGACGATGGCCAGACCGAGGCCGGTGCCGCCCGTGTCACGCGAACGGCTGTGGTCCACGCGGTAGAAGCGCTCGGTCAATCGTGGAATATGTTCGGGCGCAATGCCAGGCCCGGTATCGCTTACAGAAAAAACGACGCGGCCATCGGGCAAAAAATCCCAGCGCACCGCTATCGCACCGCCGCTCGGCGTGTAGCGAATGGCATTGCCCACCAGGTTGCTCATGGCGCTGAACAACTCATTTTCGACGCCAGCGATTTCACCCTCTATCGGGCCATCAAATACAAGCGCATGCAGGCGCCCGGTCGCCGGATTCAAAGCGGCTGACAGGGCCCGTCCATCCGCTTCAAGCTGACGCATCAGGTCGGGTATGGGGATCCAGTTCGAAATACCCGGCGGCGGACTTCCCTCTAGGCGCGAGAGGGTCAGCAAGTCGCTGACCAGGGTCTGCATACGCTCGGCTTGTTGCGCCATCAAAGCCAGATAGCGCTCACGCTCCGGTTCGGTGAATGAGCAGGTCTGCAGCGTCTCGACAAAGCCGCCCAGCACCGTCAGCGGCGTGCGGATTTCATGCGAGACGTTGGCCACAAAATCACGGCGCATCGCTTCCGCCTGCTCCAGTGCCGTGATGTCGCGTGACAGCAGTAACAATCGACCCTGACCATAGGGATACAGGTGCACTGAGAGCCGGACCGGTCGCGCTGGTGTGCTCTCGCGTCCGGGCATCACGAGTTCTTCCTGGTAATCCTGAATGGCAAAGTAGCGGACAAAGCTCGGCTCGCGCACCAGATTGCCAATATGCTGCAACATGTCGCGTTGCGGATCAAGGCCAAAGTGCGTGGCCGCGGTCTGGTTGAACCACTCGATGCCGCCCTGGGCATTCAGCAGCATGACACCATTGGGCGAGGCCTGAAACGCCAGCAGAAAATCCTGCAGCCGATTCTGGCTCTCGCGCAGCAAGCGGTCCCTGCCTAGGACCAGGCGCCGCACGCGTGCCGAGACTTCACCCCACAAACCGGCGCTCAGCGCAACCTCGGAAACATCACCAGCACGCAACCAATTCAGCAAGCGTGCGCCGCGCGACATATCGAACAGGAACCACGCCATCCCGCCGAGCACCAGACCCAAGGCCAAACCTTCCAGTTCGGTCGTCGCCGCGCCGGTTGACGAAGCAGCCAGCCAGCCGGCAAGCCCACCCCCGAGTTGGCAGGCAAGAAAGGAAACGATGCGCCAGAACATGGTCAGACCGGGCTAAACCGTTCCTGGGTTGTCATTGCATCTGGAAATTGTCATTGCGGACCACGATCCGCAATCCAGGGTTGGCGTGGCACTGGATCCCGGATCGAGTCCGGGATGACAACTGTGGACGGCGCTGCCTGCGCCGTGTGAGCCGTCAGCCGGTAGCCGGCACCGCGCACGGTCTCTATCATCTGACCGGCATCCGCACCCAGCGCCTCGCGCAGACGCTTGACGTGCACATCCACGGTTCGTTCCTCGATGAAAACATGGTCACCCCAGACCTTGTCCAGCAACTGTGAGCGGCTATGCACGCGCTCGGCGTGCGTCATCAGATAGTGCAGCAACTTGAATTCGGTCGGACCGAGTTTCAGCGTCTGCTCGTTGAACACGACGCGGTAGGTCGAGGAATCGAGCGACAGTGCACCAACAGCAACTAGGCCACCGACCTGCTCGGGTGCACGCCGGCGCAGCACGGCCCTTACCCTGGCCAGCAGTTCCTTGGTAGAAAAAGGCTTGACGATGTAGTCATCGGCGCCAGCGTCGAGCCCGGCGACGCGATCAGTTTCGTCACCGCGAGCGGTCAGCATGATGATGGGGACAGCCTTGGTACGCGCATTGGCGCGCCAGCGTCTGGCCAGCGCCAGGCCACTCTCGCCCGGCAGCATCCAGTCAAGCAAGATGACATCTGGCAGCACGGCATCTAGCTCGCGCTGAGCCGACGCACTGTCCATCGCCCAGGTTGGCTGAAACCCGTTGTGGCGCAGATTGACCGCGATGAGTTCGGCAATGGCGGGCTCATCCTCAACAATCAGGACACTGGGAAGCTGCCTCATTTGACGGCCGATTCAATCTGTTCCATCGAGGTATGGCGCACATCCGTGCCCTTGACCACATAGATGATGAACTCGGCGATGTTCTTGGCGTGGTCGCCGATACGCTCGATTGCCTTGGCCAAAAACAGCAAGTCCAGGCTCGGCGAGATCATGCGCGGGTCTTCCATCATGTAGGTGATGAGCTTGCGCACAAAACCATTGAACTCCTGATCGATCTGGTCGTCCTCTTTCAGGATCGACACCGCAGCCGTTGTGTCCAAACGGGCAAAAGCGTCGAGCGCCTTGCGCAGCAGACCCGAAGCCATGTCGGCTGCTACCCGTAGCTCATTGGACGGCAGGGAACGCGGGGAACCGCTGTCGATGATGGAGCGCACCATGCGCGCCATTTTTTCGGCCTCGTCACCGACTCGTTCCAGATTCGCCGTCGTTTTGGAGATGGCCATCAACAAACGCAAATCGCGTGCGGTCGGTTGGCGCCGGGCAATGATGCTGGCAAGGTCGCGGTCGATATCGACTTCCATGGCGTTGACGCGGGTCTCCGTCGTCGTGACCTCGTTCGCTGCTTCGACACTGAATTGCGACAGCGCATGGATTGCAAGTCGAATCTGCGACTCCACCAGACCGCCGAGTTCCATGACCCGGGTCGAGACGGCGCTGAGCTCGCTGTCAAACTGGGTCGAGAGATGTTTTTCAGGCATGATTTTTCCTTATCCGAACCGACCGGTAATGTAATCTTCTGTTTCCTTGCGCGTGGGCTTGAAAAAGATTTGCTCGGTCGCGCCAAACTCGATCAGATCACCCAGGTACATGTAGGCCGTGTAGTCGCTGCAGCGTGCCGCCTGCTGCATGTTGTGGGTCACGATGACGACCGTGTAATCCTGTTTCAGTTCGGTGATCAGTTCCTCGATTTTGGCGGTCGAGATCGGGTCGAGTGCCGAACAGGGTTCGTCGAGCAGCAGAACTTCGGGCTTGATGGCAATACCGCGTGCGATGCACAAACGCTGCTGCTGGCCGCCTGACAGGCTGGAGCCACTCTGACCGAGCTTGTCCTTGACCTCGCCCCACAGCGCCGCCTTGCGCAGCGCCCATTCGACGCGCTCTTCCATGTCGGTGGTGCTCAGCGATTCAAACAGCTTCACACCAAAGGCGACGTTGTCATAAATCGACATCGGGAACGGCGTCGGTTTCTGAAACACCATGCCGACCTTGGCGCGCAACAGCGCCACATCCTGCTTGCTGGTGAGCAGGTTCTCGCCGTCGAGCAGCACTTCGCCTTGCGCACGCTGCTCCGGGTACAACTCGAACATGCGGTTAAAGACGCGCAGCAGGGTTGACTTGCCGCAGCCCGACGGACCGATGAAGGCAGTGACCTTGTTTTCCGGAATTTCCAGGTTGATGCCTTTAAGGGCATGGAACTTTCCGTAAAAGAAATTGAGGTCCTTGACGGCGATCTTGGTCGTCTCGGGGGTGGCGACAGCAGTAGTCATGTTCGTGCCTTGTTTGGTATGGGTAGCCAGCGGGTAATTCAGGACTTGTTGCGCGTAACAACCCGGGCCAGGATGTTGAGCCCCAGCACCGCCACCGTGATGATGAAGACGCCGGCCCAGGCCAGCTTCTGCCAGTTCTCGTAAGGACTCATGGCAAACTTGAAGATCGTGACCGGCAAACTCGCCATTGGCTCACCCAGGCTGGAGGTCCAGAACTGGTTACTCAGCGCCGTGAACAGCAAGGGCGCGGTCTCCCCGGCAATGCGCGCCACCGCCAGCAGGATGCCGGTAATGATGCCGGCGCGCGCCGCCTTCATGGTGATGCTGATGATTACTTTCCATTTTGGCGCCCCCAGGGCGTAGGCGGCCTCACGCAAACCGGAGGGCACCAGTTGCAGCATGTTCTCGGTGGTGCGGATCACCACCGGGATAACAATCAGGGCCAGGGCCATGATGCCAGCGTAGCCGGAAAACGATTTGAAGCGCGTGACCACCACGGCGTAGACAAACAGGCCGATCACGATCGAAGGCGCCGACAGCAGAATGTCATTGACGAATCGTGTCACCGACGCCAACCAGCCCTTGGTATCGAATTCGGCCAGGTAGATGCCGGCCATGACGCCAATCGGTGTGCCGACAAAGGTCGCCAGCATCACCATCAGGAAGGAGCCATAAATGGCATTGGCCAGACCGCCGGCATCGTTCGGGGGCGGCGTCATCTGGGTCAGGGTATCGAGTGTGAGACCACCGACACCAAGACGGATGGTCTCAAACAGGATCCAGAACAACCAGAACAGGCCAAACGCCATTGCCAGCAAGGACAGGGCCAGAGCAATGTGATTGACCCGCTTGCGCTGCGCATAACGCACCTGGCGTATCTGTTTCAAGTCGGCCGCATCTAACAGGCGTTGACCGGTACTCATGTCTTCACCCCCTCGCCCTTGCGCAGTTGCGCCAACAGCAGCTTGGACAGCGTCAGGATGACAAAGGTAATGAAGAACAGCACCAGCCCCAGGTACATCAGCGAAGCCTGGTGCAGGCCCTCGGCGGCTTCTGCAAACTCATTGGCCAGTGCAGAGGTAATGCTGTTGGCGGCCTGGAACAGGCTCAGCGAATCGAGCTGGTTGAAGTTGCCAATCACAAAAGTGACCGCCATGGTCTCGCCGATGGCGCGCCCCAGACCCAGCATGATGCCGCCGATAACACCGGTCTTGGTATAGGGCAAAACCACATTGGAGACCACCTCCCAGGTGGTGGCGCCCAGGCCATAGGCCGATTCTTTGAGGAGCGTGGGCGTGACCTCAAAGACATCGCGCATCACGGCCGCGATAAACGGAATGATCATGATGGCCAGGATGATGCCGGCCGACAGTATGCCAATACCCACCGGCGGGCCGGAAACGAAAGCACCCAGATACGGCACGCCGGAAAACACAGCCTGCAGCGGTTGCTGCACATAGGTGGCCAGCAGGGGACCAAACACCAGCAGGCCCCACATGCCATAGACGATGGATGGTATGGCCGCCAGCAATTCGATGGCGGTGCCCAGGGGACGCTTGAGCCAGGCCGGCGAGAGCTCGGTCAAGAACACGGCAATGCCAAAGCTCACCGGCACGGCGATCAGCAAGGCAATCAGCGAAGTCATTAAGGTGCCGTAAATCATGACCAGGCCGCCGAACTCCTCCTTGACCGGGTCCCAGGTGCTGCTGAGCAGAAAGCCAAATCCGTATTTGCTGATGGCAGGCCAAGCGCCCACTGTCAGCGAAACCAGAATGGCAATCAACAT
The DNA here is from genome assembly GCA_903920695.1 of uncultured beta proteobacterium. GTDB lineage: Bacteria > Pseudomonadota > Gammaproteobacteria > Burkholderiales > Burkholderiaceae_C > Rhodoferax. The sequence continues at coordinate 32,526 of CAIXNB010000168.1, read as the reverse complement.
GGCCAGCGTCAGCCAAGCCGCACCCTTGGCCAACCAGCCAAAAATGCGGTCGGCCATCGGGCCGGAGCGGGCTGACTTGGCAGAGGGAGGATTGGTCATAACACGCCCGGAAGGTCTTGCGGATGAATGAACAGGCAACTGACTCGCGGGAAGTGTAGTTGACACAGTCCTACCTCCTTGGAAATACGGCTGACGGTCTTATTTCAAGGCCACCGGCTTGCCGGCAGCGTCTGTGGTTTGCGACCAGGCCTTCTCAATCGAAGCAATCACATTCGCCGGCATCGGCACATAGTCCAGATCGGTTGCGTTCTTGCCACCGTTCTTATAGGCCCAGGTGAAGAACTTGAAGGCTTCCGTGGCGCTGGCCGGCTTGTCCTGTTTGACGTGCATCAGAATGAAGGTTGCGGTCGAAATGGGCCAGGCATTTTTGCCCGGCTGATCGGTAATCAACTGGTAGAACGACTTGTTCCAGTCAGCACCCGCCGCCGCGGCCTTGAAAGCCTCTTCCTCCGGTGCCACGAACACGCCGTCCCTGTTCTTCATCAGGGTATAGGTCATCTTGTTCTGTTTGACGTAGGAATATTCAACGTAGCCGATCGAATTGGGCAGGCGGTTCACGAAAGCAGCAACGCCTTCGTTGCCCTTACCACCGGCCCCGACCGGCCAGTTCACGGCAGTGCCCTCACCAACCTTGGCCTTCCACTCAGCGTGGACCCGGCTCAGGTAGTTGGTGAAATTGAAGGTGGTACCGGAGCCATCGGCCCGGCGCACCGGAGCAATCGCCACATCGGGCAGCGCCAGGGTCGGGTTCAGCGCCTTGATGGCCGCATCGTTCCACTTGGTGATCTTGCCCAGGTAAATGTCACCCAGCACCTGACCATCGAGCTTCATCTGGCCCGGCGCGATGCCCTTGACATTGATCACCGGCACGGTGCCGCCGATCACGGTGGGAAACTGGAACTGGCCCTTGGCTTTGAGAACCTCATCGGTTTGCGGCATGTCGGAGGCACCGAAGTCCACTGTTTTGGAGTCGATCTGCTTGATGCCGGCACCGGAACCAACTGACTGGTAGTTGACCTTGACGCCGGTGGCCTTGTTGTACTCGGCCGCCCACTTGGCATACAAAGGGGCCGGGAAAGTAGCCCCGGCGCCAGTGATTTCCTGCGCTGCGGCCATGTTGAGATAGGACATGGCAAGCACGCCAGTCACACTGATCAGGGAGAGTTTGAAACTGGTTTTCATCGGAACACCTTTTGCGTTGAATGGGGATAACTCTGCGGTAACGGCGCAACTATAAGAAGCTTATGTGACAGTGATATGACAGGTCTTGACGATCTTCCCGTCGACTGATGACCAGTCAGTGCTTCATCCCGACATTCGTTTGTCATATTTTCGTCACGAAAGCTGAGTACGCTCAAACCATCATCAATCTGGAGAAGAATCACATGTTCACTCGCCGCGCTTTAGCTCTTTCCCTCGTCGCGCTTACGCTGGCCGGTTGCGCCAGCATCACGGCACCGGTTTCAGTGGCCGACAGCATTGCAAAGAATCCGTCACTGAGCACGCTGAGCGGCATGCTGGTCCAGACCGGCCTGTCGGCTACGCTGCAAGGCAGCGGCCCGTTCACCGTGTTCGCACCGAACAATGAAGCCTTCAAGGCAGTGCCAGCCAAGACCATGGATGACTTGACCAAGCACCCGGAAAAACTCAAGGACCTGCTGAGCTTTCACGTGGTCTCCGGAAAATTGACTGCAGCCACAGTCAAGAATTCCTCCGTCAAGACACTCAACGGCGCCGAACTGGCCTTGTCCAAGGCCGGCGACTTTGTCACGGTTGAGCAGGCGCTGGTTCAGACAGCGGACATCCAGGCCAGCAACGGCATCATTCACGTCATCGACAGCGTGCTGATCCCGCCGCACAAGAAATGAAGCACACGCCCCTGGTAGGGTGTGTTTGCAGCATGATGACAAGCGACGGGCTGCTTGCGGGTGCTATGCTGAGCACTGAGATACAGGAAGACATAGCTGATGCAAGATGGAACACGCCTGGCGGCTGTCGATTTGGGATCGAACAGCTTTCGCCTTGAAATTGGACGCGTTGAACACGACCAGTTTTACCGCACCGAATACCTGAAGGAAGCTGTCCGCCAGGGCAGCGGCCTGGACGAGGAACGCAATCTGACACCCGAGGCCATGCAGCGCGGCTGGGATTGCCTGGCACGCTTTGGTGAACGGTTGGCTGGCTTTGGCAGCACCGAGGTTTGCGCTGTCGCCACGCAAACCTTGCGCGAAGCGCGCAACCGTGATGAATTCCTGCACAAAGCCAGCGCGGTATTGGGTTTTCCAATCGACGTGATCTCGGGACGCGAAGAAGCGCGGCTGATTTATCAAGGTGTTGCGCACTCGCTGGCACCCAGTGACGAACGCCGCCTGGTCGTTGATATTGGCGGGCGCTCGACCGAACTCATTCTAGGCAAAGGTTGGAAGCCGAAACTGATGGAATCCTATCGGGTCGGCAGTATTGCCTGGTCCGCCCGGTACTTTGCCGACAACCAGTTCACCCGACATGCGTTTCAAATGGCCGAGATCGCGGCCAAGGCCGTGCTGGACGAGGCCCTCAACGCTTACCGGCCCGAAGACTGGGACGTGGCCTATGGTTCGGCCGGCACGGTGGGCGCCGTAGGCGACATATTGGCCGCTGCCGGCTGGCCCGCAGGCAGCGTCAACCGCGAAGGACTGGACTGGTTGCAGGACAAACTGATCAACGCAAAAAGCGCCGATCGCGTGCGCTTGCTTGGCCTCAAGGATGACCGACGCGCCCTCATCGGTGGCGGCTTGAGCGTGCTGCGAGCCGTCTTTGACCTGCTGCAAATTGATCAGATGCACCTGACAACCGGTGGTCTGCGCCACGGTCTGCTGTTCAACATGGTGGGCACTACGCCGGACCAGAGCGACGTGCGGGCTCGATCGGTACAAAGACTGGTGGGGAAATTCGGCACCGATACGGCCCATGGCTTGCGCGTGGCGCACGTTGCGCTCCAACTATTTACGCAACTGCAATCAACGCTGACATCAGCGAACGCCGAAGATGAACGTCCGGGCCGCAAACTCGCCTGGGCTGCCCAGTTGCACGAAATTGGGAGTCGCATCTCGCATAGCGATTACCACAAGCACGGCGCCTACATTCTGGACAACTCCGACGCCTTGGGATTTTCGCTGCCGGAACTGCACCGGCTCAGCCAGTTGGTGCTGGGACACCGGGGCAAACTGCGCAAGCTCGAAGTCGACTTCGAGGATGCGGAGTTCATGGCGCAATTGCTGTCCCTGCGGCTGGCCGTCATCTTGTGTCACGCCCGGCGCGATCCGGACCTCGAAGGCCTGCAACTGATGTACAGCAGCAGCAAGGACAAGACCTTTGTCATCACCTTCCGCAGCGCGTGGGCGCAGTCCTATCCGCAATCGGCCCATCTGCTGCGCGAAGAGGTTGTGGCATGGCAGAAGACGCCCTGGTCGGTGGTTCTTTCAGAGTCCTGAACCGGTGTTGCCATTCGGCAGCAAACGCATTGTTGACTGGTCTCCGATAAACGGTATAAACTGTATACCCCGTTAATTTCAAGGAGTCTCAACATGGTCACGACAGCAAACGCAGCCGCACCGGCAACGCCGGCCAAGCCCACTGCAGCAGCGGTCAAAGCGGCAGTACCCGCCAAGAAAGCCGCTCGAAAAACTGTGGCAAAAAAAGTGGCGCGAAAGACAGTGTCCATCGCCAAGGCGCCGGCGAAAAAAGTCATCAAGCCAGTAAGCGCCAAGCCACTGATCCAGATCGCGGCGCCCACGCCAACGGCACCCGTCGTCAAAGCAGTTGCCAAACCGACCGCCCAGCCCAAGGCAGCAAAACTCGTCAAGGAAAAGAAGCCCAAGCTGGTTCGTGACAGCTTCACCATCCCCAAAGCCGAGTACAGCGTACTCGACGAACTCAAGCAGCGCGCCGGCAAATTGGCCAGTCCGGCCAAGAAGAGCGAACTGCTGCGCGCCGGCATCAAGGCCCTGGCCGCCATGGCTGACGGCGCGTTTCTGGCAGCATTGAAAGCCGTACCGGCCGTCAAGACGGGACGACCGGCAAAGGACTAAAGCGCTTAGCCTCGGAACTCAGAGCACCGGCAGGCCGCTGAGGTAGCCGACAGCAGAGCTCTTCTTGTTATTCCAGTTGGTGTTGATCAGTGGATCAACACCAGCCTTGATGACCGAGTGGATCGCTGTCCAATCCCCGGCATGCTGGAAATTGCTCATGATGTAGGAGAAGCCATTCAAGTTGTCGACCGCCTGCAAACCGGTCGATTCGCCTCCGGCTGGTATGGACATGATGCGCGACAGCTTCTTGCTGTCGACGTTGTAGGCCCACAAGAAGTTGTTGACGTGCTGGCCGGAGTCTTCACCAATAAACAGCGTGCGCAGTTTTTCCGAGAACTTGAGGTTGTCAGGGTTAGACACCTTGTCGACGTTGGCGGTGTTGCCTGAGGTATCGGGCGTCGCCAGATCCTCGCCCACCAACGCCGGGATGGCTGTCATGGCGCTCGGCACCCAGTCACTGCCAATGGCGGCGCCGGCACTGTCCTTTTGACTGGCGGACAGTTTGAGTTCATACGTTGCACCGGCAGTGATCTTGCCAACCTTGATGTCACCCAGGCTGTCGGCCATACCCTTTTCAACCCGCGACATGGCGACATAGGCCACTTTGTCTTTGCGGTTCAGAGCCACGCCTTCCATTTTGGTGAACTCCATGGATGCGCCCAAGGCAGCAGCGTAGCGGTGCGTTTCCAGGAAGGCCGCTGCCTTCTCCTTGCCAGCAACGAACTTGACCCATTCAATAGTTCCATTGAAGGCAATTTTGGTGTAGCTTGAATCAGTCGGATCGGCCTTGACAACGCTGACGATGTCGCTGGCCTTGAGGCTGTCTGCCAGCGCCTTCATTTCGGCACTGGTGGCGCTGCCGAGCTTTATCCAGCCCAAGGTGGCGGCGCCGCCTGCGGTGGCGGCAGTCTGCGTCCACTTCGCGGCATACAGCGTACCAGCGCTCAAATCCTTTTCGCTGTTGGCGATGAACATGAACAAGCCGGTATCGGTACCGTCATCGCCCATCAAAACCGTTTTGTTATCCGGACATACTTCAACCAACTCACGGGCAATACGGCCGACGCAGTAGTGCTTTTTGATGCTGGCGGTACCGTCGGGATTGACCGTGACTTCCGGCAAATGGCCATAGTGATAAGGATTGGCCGCTGTGCTGCTGCCAAACAGGTTTTGACTGAAGGCCTGAAACATGGTGTTGCTGGCAATGTTGACGGCATCGGGCTCATATTCTTCGCTCGACAGGTGTGTATTCCAGGGCGACAGACTGGCAGCGCAGTTGATCCAAAGACCGTTCACGCTGCTGGCATCAACCGGGAAGTAGCGAACCACCGAGAGTGCGCCCGTGGTTTTATCCTGGTCTAGCGTGGCCACTGCGATCTGCGATGGCAGCTTGCCGTACATGTCCGAGGCGGCGGGTGTCGGACGCGTGCCAGCGGAGGCATTGTTGGCAGTCAGGTATTCAAACTGGGTCACCAGAAACACGGTATTACCCTTGACACCGGGAACCGTTGGGTTGTTCAGGCTCAGCAGCGAGTTGCCGTCCGGACTGTCGCTGAAGTACTGCATTGCGCTCGCGCCCGAAGTGTCCATGATGGGCGCGCTGCTCTTGTCGAAATAGCCACCAGCCACAACACTGGCGTTACTATTTTTCAAGCTGTCACCTGTCTTGTAGAGCGTGTTATAGGCGAGCGCCTGAGTCTTTGTGCTGCCGTCAGAGTAGGTGATCTTGACGCTGGCCGAGGTAAAGACGGTGGCGCGCTGGGCGTCAGTGGCGGGCGCTGCCATGCCGACAAATTCGACCGAGTTGATGACAGGATCAGAACCCCCGCCACAGGCAGTCAAGCCGAAACCGCCCAAGCCTAGTACCGTAGCACCACCCAAAGCGCCCTTAAGCAGTTGACGACGCTGCAGTTGCCCCGGCTGGATTGATGACGCGCTTGATTCGGATACGGTGGACTTTGCGGTGAAAACAGGGTCAGACATAAAGGCTCCAGTGGATGAAAAACATCCACTCTAGGAAACCGCCGTGACAATCTGAGGTCGTTTGGATGAATTTTCTGTGACACAAGCACTGTCGGCTTCAAGCCGACACCAAACCCTCGGCAATCGGGCGCCTGAACACCAGCCAGGCTGGCAAGATGGCGACGACGGCGGCCGTGACGAGGAGAGCGACGACCAGAAGCCCTTCCGTCGCGCCCAGTCGCACCGGCATCGAAAATCCAAGCTGCGACGCCATCCAGTGCAAAAGCAGATTCGAAGCACCCCAGCCAAATAAGACACCCAGAGCAGCGCCGGCCGTGATCAACAGCACGACCTCAATCCATACCACGCAAAAGACATAGCGGCGGCTGGCGCCGATGGCGCGCAGCACGGCGAACTGTCGCTGACGCGCCAGGAACCCGACCAGCAGCGCCATCAGCACAGCCGCCACCACCAGCACCTGGGTCGTGATGGCCAGCAGCGACATCAGGTCACGCACGTTACCCAAGGTCAGGTACAAGTCGTTGAGCACTTCGGCGGGGAACACAGCGACGCTGCGCGGCGTGCGAAACAGCGCGCGCAATCGGTAGGCGCTCGCAACCGAATCGGGCTTGATCGCAATGGCCGGCACACCGGACAGCTGGCTAAGGTCCCAGGGCGGACCGATCTGCGGCGCGCCGCTGCCCTCGTGACCGACCGGCAGACCATGCACCTGCCAGACATCTTCAATCGGCACCAGAATAGCCGTGTCCCAGATGTTCTGGCGTGGCGGCAAACGCCCCACCACCGTGTAGCGAACCGCGTCATGCGCAGGATCGCCGAGCGCCGCCTCGTCATCTGCAGGCCGGTGCCGTCCATGCGCAGGGCTGAATGTCGCGCCGATGGCCAGCGCGACGCTGGCGCCAACGACTGCCTCTCCGCGCCGCTGAAAGCTACGCCCTTGTGTTGGCAGCAGCGTGCCAGCCCGACTCGCGAAATCGGCAATGGTTCCGACGATGGAGTGGCCTTGCCAGTTGTCGCCAAACGCAATCGGCGCGGCATATTTGACGCCGGGCGCGGTGCTGGCCTTTGCCAACAGATCGCCGCCTAGCAGGGGAATGGCCTGGGGCCTCAGATAGACCGTGGTCAATACCAGTTGCGTGTTACTGCCGGGCGCGCCCAGCAGCAGATCGAAATCGTCAGCGGCGCGGGCGCTGCCCTGGCGCAGTGCGCGTTCCTGGGAGATCACGGCAATGCCGGTGGCAACGGAAATGGCCACCAGCAACACGGTCACCCACACCAGCAGCCGGTTGCGCCGCAGGTCGGCACCGACGATGGGGAACGGGTTGAAGCTTTGCATCATGACGCAGAAAACGCCTGCAACGCGCCATGCTCCAGGCGCACGCTGCGATCCATGCGCCGCAGCAACGCTTGTTCATGCGTGACCACGATCAGTGTTGCGCCCTCGGAACGAACCAGTTCCACCAACAACTCACCAACCCGCGTACGATGGTCCGGGTCCAGGCTGGCGGTCGGCTCATCAGCCATCACGATGGCGGGTTGCAACAACAGGGCGCGCGCCAATGCAAGGCGTTGGCGCTCCCCGCGCGACAGCAGGGCCGTCAAGCGCTCCCAGGCGGACAACCCGACGGCCGTCAACAAATCGCGGGCCCGTTGCTGCAAGGCCGGTGTCGGCTTCCATCGATCAAAACACGCGGGCAGCAGCACGTTGTCGAGCATGGACAGGCCATCGACCAAATGGAAGTCCTGAAATACCAGTCCAAGATTGCGATGCCGCCAACGACACAACGCATCCTCGGAAAGGACACCGATCTCCGTTGCGCCCCATGCGATCTGTCCGGCGGTCGGCCGTGCAATGCCGGCAAGACAATGAAACAGTGTGGTCTTGCCAGCGCCCGATATGCCGCTGATGCCAAGACTGCTGCCGCGCGGCAAGTCAAGCGCCGCAATGCTGAACAGTGGATGCGCTTGGCCGGCAAAGCGAACGACCATATCGCGCACGCGCAAGTCGCCCTTGCCGCTCACAGTTTGGACACCTCGGCACCAACGATGCGAACCTGGCTGACAAATCCCGTGTCGGGGTCGGTCCAGGACCCCATCGCCAGTTTGCCAGCGACTTCGATGCGTTGCGAGAAATTCACCGGGCCGAGTGTGGCCTTGAGGTAGATGACAACAATGTCCGTGGGCCACTGCGCATCCGAGGAGCAAAAGGGACAGACCGCCACTGGCTCGCGCGTGAGCACAAAGAATTTGCTCTCAGGCTTGAGCGGTGGCGCCATGTAGCCCCGCATGCGCACGCTTTTGTCCTTGAGCAATTTGGCGCGTTCCGAATACTGGGTGCCCAGCACGCCAACCGAGTTGTAGAGCGTATCGAAACTCAAATTCGAGTCCAGGCTCATGTTGTCGGCAGCCCGGGTGCCGCTGGCCCACAGCAACAGGGGTGAAAGCAGGAAAGTCCGACGAAGGCATTCGCCGGACGCATGAACCTTGCCTGGCATTACTGCTTGCGTGCCTTGGCAGCGGTGCTGGATGCCTGCGGTGCCAGCGCCAGCGCGTCGGCCATGATGCGAAACAGATCGGTGTTCTCCATCTGGCCGTGCACCTTGTCAGCGCCGGGCCCCTTGGCCGTCAGCACCACATCGTCGCCGGAATGGACGCCGCTGTTCGAGCCGCGCGCGCCCTTGTTCGGCAGGTTGCCTTCACGCAGCACGGCGCCCGGAATACTCTTGTACTTCTCGTTGGCCACCATGACGCCTTCGGCATTGCGCAGGGTCGGCACAAATTCGCCGTCCATGAAGGGGCGAAAGGTGTCGTAGTGATCCGGGTAGGCACCGAAGGTCAGGCGCAGGCGGCGCGACACATCGACCTTGTCCGGATAACCCTGGGCACCAGGCGCCGGGTAGTTGGGAAACCCGGCCTCGGCGTAGGTGCCGACTTTGTTACGCATTTCGGTACCGGGTTCTTCGTCATTGACCGTACCCACCACGCTCACCGCATGCGAATGGTCCGAGGTCACCAAAATCAGGGTGTTATTGCCATGCGCCTTGGCCCATTCCTTGGCCTGCTTGACTGCGACATCAAGCATGATGGTGTCGTAGATGGCGCGCTCGGGGTCGAGCGAGTGGGAGTACTTGTCGATGCGCGCGCTCTCGACCATCAGCACAAAGCCCTTCTTGTTGCGCGACAGCACTTTCAGGGCCGCCGCCATTTCTTCCGGCACATCGGGTTGGTCCGGGAACTTGGACACGGAACCCTTCTTCAGAAACTTCAGGTCCAACGCCCCATCGACATTGCCTGTGTTGTAGAGACCAAGCAGCTTGGTGGTCTTGACATCGTCAGCAGCTGCCAGCATTTCTGTTTTGGTGATGGCCAGTTTGTAGTCTGCCTGCTTGAAGAGGTCGATGTAATCGACATCATCACCGCGCTTGGAACCGGCGGTTGACTTCGGCAGGAAATTGGGCGAGCCGCCGCCCATCAGGACATCGATCTTGCTGTCGTAAAACATCTTCACGATGTCATTGAAGTCAGAGCGCCGGCGCGTGTGCGCCACCATGGCCGCCGGTGTGGCGTCTTCGATTTCGGAGTTGGTAACCGCGCCAACGGCCATGCCGCGGCGCTTGGCCAGCGAGGTGATGGTTTCAACTTTCGGATGATCCAGGGTGTTGGCAGCGCGCGAGCAATAGACGCCCAAGGCGTTGACGCACGATTTGTGGCCGGTGGTGTAGGCATGGGCTGCGTTGGCCGAGTCGGTGATGATTGAATCCGTCCCCTGCGTGCTCATCAGCGCCATGTACGGCATGTCGTCAATCGCCAGTTTGTCGGTGAACTTGCCGCCCTCAATGCCTTTGGACAGGATGCGCGCCGCAGTGCGGTGCCCGATCGACAAGCCGTCGCCGACGAACAGAATCACGTTCTTTGCCACCGGCTTGGCCGCTGTGGCATAGACACGCCAAGCCACAGCGGCTCGGCTCTTTCCGTCGCTGGCCTCGACAGTGTAAAGACCGGGCTTGCGGATGCTGGCGTCGCGCAGCAAAAGGCTTGACACTTCCTTGCCGTCTTCACGGGCTACCAGTTCTGCGGACTTGCCCAGAACCTTGCTGTAATCCTGCCCATTGATTGTGACCTTAACTTGGGCCGGATCGACCACAGTACTGAACTCGACCTTGAAGTCAAAATGCGAACCCGCCAGGAGGTCGGCACGGGTTACCGGGAAGATGGACTGGGCGACGGCAGTCGATGAAACTACCATGGCACATAGGACTGGTAGCAGATACGAAGGCTTGAAGGGCATGGCACAGATCCGTGGTTGGAACAAGGCCGTCAGTCTAGGTGCGCCGTGTGACGAATCGGTGACAAACCGTTCGCGCCAGAGCAACACCCCACGAAACAACTCGTCTTTGTCACACGCCTGTCATATCAAGCATGACCAATCAACTCCATTCGTAGCACAACGACAGGCTGCCCGGCGCGTGCTGCCTATCCGCCTATTGCGATACATCAATAGCGCGCGCTATTTCAATACTGACAAATCACATCGAATCATCCATGGGCGATACTTGCTAGATCAATGAGGAAGGCCCTATGTCACGGCATTTGAATAACTTGAAAAGACTCTGGAAGAAGCTGCAATCCCGCTATGGCAACGACGATCCACTGGTGCTTGAAGTCCAGCGCGAAATTGAGGTGATCGAAGCCCGCAACAGCGATTATTCGGTGCCGTACCGTGACTTCATCCGGGCGCAGGCCAACATCCGACTTGAACACAGAATGGGTGGCCGGTTAAGCGCCTGATCTTCAATCGAGGCGCACTGTTTTTTTCCAGCAGACATGGAAGAAACTGAACTCAAGCTGGCGCTGCCAGGCGCCGATCCGTCAATGCTGTTGACGCGACTCAAACGGATTCCCGTATTGGCAAGGCGCAAGAGCACAACCCTGCATTTGCACAACATTTATTTCGACACCCCCGACTTGGCCTTACGCCAGCAGCGCGTTGCACTGCGACTGCGACGCGTCGGCGACTCGGCCAACCCGCAGTGGCTGCAGACCCTGAAGACGGCCGGTCGCGCCGACTCGGCATTGAGCCAGCGTGGCGAATGGGAGACGCCGGTGCCGGGTGCCGGCCTGTCCTTGAAAGCGCTGAAAAAAACACCGTGGGCTGGCATCGATGCCGACGGCGATGTCTTTCGCGCGCTAACCCCCTTCTTTGAAACCAACTTCGAGCGAACGATCTGGCTGGTAAGACGACGCGACGGCAGCGTGGTCGAGGTGGCCCTGGACATCGGTCAGCTTAAGGCAGGTGAGCGCATCGCGCCGCTGTGCGAACTGGAACTTGAACTCAAAGCCGGGCAGCCGCAGGCTTTGTTCGATATTGCCCAGCAGATTGCTGGCAGCATGGCACTGCTTCCCGCCACCATCAGCAAGGCAGAGCGCGGCTATGCATTGGCGCAGGACGAACTGGGTCGCGCGCTGCGCGCCGCTGCACCGGCCTTGCCGACCCGGCTGACCGTGACGACAGCAGCGCAGTGCGTTCTGTGCGAGATGTTTTCGCAATTCACCAGCAACCTGGGCACCTTGCTTATTTCGGACGATCCGGAAGTCCTGCATCAGGCTCGCGTCGGCTGGCGCCGCTTCCAGAGTGCGCGGCGACTGTTCGCACGCGCACTGGCAAGCGATGCGACACCGGACTGGTCGCCTTTGCAGGCGCTGCTGATTTGTCTGGGCAAATTGCGCGATCTCGACGTAGCCAGCAGCGAGACTTTGCCGGCGCTTGCCAATGCCTATGTCAGTGCCGACCCGCGCCGCGCTGACATCTGGCTGCACATGACGCAGAGCCTGGCGCAAGCAACCCATCTGCAGCGCAAGGCCGTCCGCTATGCACTGCAAGACCCCACAGTCGGAGCCTGCCTTTTGGCAACAACGCAGTGGCTGGAGGGGTTGAACATCCCCAGTGCAGACGCATCGCGCGAACCCGATACTTCACTGCGGCGCTGGACACAGCACCGGGTCTTGCGGCTGCGGGCGCAATTGAAGTTGGCGCGTCAACAAATGCAAACCCCGGAGCAACAACACCGCGTGCGGATTCTCGCCAAGCGCATGCGTTACAACCTGGACGCGCTTTCCAGCCTGCTACCCACAAAACAGGCCCAACGCTGGCGCGAACAAGCGCTCCAGTTGCAGACCAGCCTGGGCACCGCGCGGGATGCGATGCAAGCAGCCGCCTTGATTGTCGAACTGGGACTGGACCGCGGACTGGCGGAATTCCTGCGCGGGCTTGCTACTGGACAGCAGACATAAACCGATTCACTGCAGCGCGACGACGCGGCTGTCGCACCGCAAGCGCATTGCGCTGTCGTCAAAGTGTCATCTTCCGCCCGTAAATTAGCCCTGTTGGTGCCGGAGCGAGTACATCTCCGGCGAGTAGGGCATCAGTGTGAAGTGACGTAATGCTACCAACGCGAATTTCAAGACCAAGCTTCCGTCGGCAGAGGACAGCACGGTGCAAACCCGGATCGCTAAAGCAAGGCCTGCCATGGAGCGCATCTCCACGTGAGCTCACTCGTTTTGAACCTTCGCTATCAGCCACACGACCCGGCACGCCACTGCCGTGCAGTAGGATCATTGATTGAGCGCGCAGCGCGCAAGCGCAGCCAGCGCTTCATCCACTGACGCCAAGTGAACAACACCGTCAACCTGTGCCGCACCTTCCAGGCCAATCACACGCTTGCCGAATTGACGACTCAACGCGACTTCTGACAGCGTACCGAAGCTGTCACCGATTGCGACCAGGCACAGGGAGGCACGCGCAATGAGCGCGTTGCGTGCTTCGCCAATGCCCGTTGCGATCACGATGCCAACATAGGGATTGGCAAACGTTGGGTCGGCATCGGGCAGCATGCCGATGGTCACGCCGCCCGCAGCGGCGGCACCGCGGCAGACGGCTTCCATCACGCCATGCCTGCCACCGCAGATGACAACAAAACCCATGCTGGCCAGACCACGGCCGATGTCTTGCGCGGCAGCCAGTTGCTGATCTGTTGCATCGCGCGGACCGATCACACCGATGGGGACACGCACAGGGGCACCACTTCCCCGTTGCAGCCAGGTTGCCGCCGCAATGCTGTCCACCACCTCGCCAGAAACCGGCGTTGTGCTGTTGGTCCAGCTTCGCAGTTGTGGGTCAAAGCGATGCCCGCTGGCGTCAAACAGGAGGTTTCGTGCGCGGTCGAGTCTAAAGGTGACGTTCATGGCGGCTTCCAAACCATTCTCCAGTGGTCATGATCGCGGCGCAACTGGCCGTAATCATCAAAGCCAGTGCCGCAGCGGCAGGAAAATCTGTTCCGGTTTCGGAAATAAGACTGTAGAGCTGCAGCGGCAGGATGTGGAGTTGCGTGCCGACCAATGCCAGGGCGGTTCCATAAGCACCAAAAACAACAGCGGCTACCAGACAGAACGCCGCAGCCAGCGGCGCTGCCACCTGGGGCAGCATCACCTGCCAGAGCGCTTGGGACGGCGTGGCGCCCAGCGACTCAGCGACCACCAACTGGGTCCGATCAAAATTGACGAGTACCGGCAAGATACCCATGACGACACGCGGGATCAGATAGTAGGACGAGGCAAAAGCCAAGCCGGACGAAGTAAACAGGGCCTTGCCAATAACAGCCGCATCCAGGCCCGCATAAGCCAGCAACTGGGTGAAGAAACCAGCGCGGCCATAGCCGAGAATGAAACCATAGGCCACGATCAGACCGGAAAACGTCAGCGGCAAGGCAATCGCCAGTGAATAGACGGTGCGCTGGCGCTCCGGCTGGCGCGACAGGTGCAGCGCCACGATAAAACCGACCACGGTCGAAATCGTGGCTGCTACAAGTGTCAGCGTCAAACTGCCAGCAAGCGACGGCCAGAAAGCGGGAAGCGAGAACACGCGCACGAACGCCCGCGTGCCATCGCCCAGCGCATCCACTGCCACCGCCACGACCGGCAGTACAAAGAAAAACACCAGAAAGACGACGGCCGGAGCGGCCAGCACAAGATGCGTGCGCAGTCTCATGACGCAAAATCAGTGCTAACTATTTCGCCTCTGTGGCAGCGACCCAGCCCTTGTCAATTTCAGCCTTCTTGGCCGCTGCGGCGCGCACATCGAGCGGTCGCACCTGCGGCGCAGCCGGCAGCTTGTCAGCCACCGAGTCAGGCAACTTGACGCCGGGAACGGAAGGCCGGACAAAACCCTGGGCAAAGATTCCCTGTCCAAAATCAGTCATGATGAAATTCAGCCAGAGCTTGCCGGCGCTGGGGTTCGGCCCCTTTTCCACCAGGCTGATGCCGTAGGGCGCGGCGGCCGAAGCCTCTTTGGGTATGACCACGGCAACGGCGTCCCCGAGGCCATCGACATGCTTGGCCTTGAGGCCGTCGTTTTCATAAGAAATCCAGATTGGAATCTCGCCCTTGAGGAACTGGGCGTACGGCGTTGTGCCCAGCACGCGCAACACGTTGCCGGAATGGTGCAACTTGCCGAGGTAATTCAATCCGGGTTGCACGTTGTTCATGTCACCGCCGGCACCGAAGTTGGCAGCAAAGGTCAACACCTGACCGACACCGGTCGAGCGCGGATCAAGGTAGACCACCGAATTCTTGTACTCGGGCTTGAGCAGGTCGGCCCAGGACTGCGGCACGTTCTTCACCAGTTTGGTGTTCACAATAAAGGCTACCGTCAAGGTATGAATCGTGAACCAGCGCCCGTCCTGTTCCCGAAAAACGGTTGGCAACTTGTCAAAATTGACAGGCTTGAAGGGTGCGACCAGACCCTTGGCAACCGCATCAACGGCCGATGCTGCAAAGTAATAAGCCGTGTCGGCCTGGGGGCGATTCCTGGATTTTTCAAGCGCAACCACAGTGGCGGCAGAGCCAATGTCGTTGTAGACAATTTCCACTTCCGGGTAGCGTTTCTTGAATGCCGCAAACTCGGCCGCCCAGTTGGCCCAAGTGGGACCGGTATCAAAACTGACCACCATGCCTTCTTTCTTTGCCGCCTCGAACAGCGCCTTTTCGCCGGGATAGAGTTCCGGCGTATCCAACACCGTTTGAGCGGCAAGCCCGGCGACGAACAGCGATGTCAGGGCCGTCATAAAAAGTCGTTTCGATTTCATCTTGATCTCCTTTAGTGCGTGGGTAAGAACTGGATGGCATTGCGAGGCAAGTGGACGTATGAAATAGCTTCACGCGTGGCGGTGTCGATCCTCAACAGGCATTGCCCGATCGAGAACTCAATGTCACGGCTGGCGCCGAAAAATCGATCATGCAAAACGGTGACGGAAAAAATGTTCTCGCCGGTCGCGATCGTGCTTGGCACAACGCGCTCAGGTCGCACCAGCAAGCGCACTGCGGCACCGATGGGCAATCCGTGCAGCGGTGTCATCAGGCGCCCAAGGGGTGATTCGACAACATCCGGGGCCAGAACCGTCGCGTCGATCAGGTTGGCACGGCCAACAAAACTAGCCACAAAGGCATCGGCCGGGTGGTCATAGAGTTCCTGTGGCGGCGCAACCTGTATCAATCGGCCATCGCGCAGAACTGCAATGCGGTCAGCCAGCGATAGCGCTTCGTCCTGATCGTGCGTGATCAGCAGCGACGCAATATTCTGCTGCTTTTGTATGCGGCGGATCTCGTCGCGCATGGTGACGCGGGTTGCCGCATCGAGTGCCGACAGGGGTTCGTCCAACAGCAGCGCGCGGGGCCCAAAAACCAGCGCCCTGGCCAAGGCGACGCGTTGCTGTTGCCCGCCCGAGAGTTCCGCCGGCAGCCGATCGCCGAAGCCACCCAAGCCCACCATGTCGAGCATGCTTTCGGCACTGCGCTTGCGTTCGCCCAAGGCAATGTTGCGCACACGCAGCGGATAAGCCACGTTTTCCCAAACGTTCATGTGCGGGAACAAGGCATAGGACTGAAAGACAATGCCACACTGGCGCGAACGCACACTGGTTGTCGTGACATCTTCACCGCCCAGATGAACGAATCCAGATGAACAGGGCAGAAAGCCAGCGATGAGTTTGAGCAGCGTGGTCTTACCGCAGCCACTGGGGCCGATGCAGACCACCAGTTCGCCCGGCGCGATGTCGAGCGTGATCTCGAAAACGCCGGCCTTGCCGCCCGGATAGCTGAAGCTCGCATTCTCAAGGTGAACCGAAGGCTTGCTGTTCATCGTTTGCTACCTGCTGCGGAAATTCGTGCCGAGCCACGCGCGGAAAACGCACCCGTAACGGACGCGGTCAAGGCCAAAACCAAAAGGATCACCGTGGCGGCACAGGCAAAACCGGTAGCCCCGTAGAACGCCTGCAGCAGAACCACCGGATAGGTTCGATTGAGAAACCCGGAAATCAGATTGGAAAACTGGAATTCGCCGATGGACAAAGCCACCACAATGATGAGGCCTGACAGTACCGAATGCCGTAACGCTGGCAGCACGATATGGAAAAAACGCTGTAGCGCCGTGCTGCCGAGTGATTCAGCCGCATCCTCCAGTGTGCGCAGTCCCAGTCGCTGCATGTCTGCCACCACGGTCTGCAAAAAATACGGGAGCCACAAGACAATGTGCCCGGCAATCAAGAGCCAGATACTGCCAAGCCAGGGCAGCGTGTCCGAGGAAAACATCAGGATGTAACCAAACGCCAGCACCAGGGCTGGCAGCGCCACCGGCAACTGGTAAAGCACGCGCGCCGCAGCCCGTATCTTCGGATTTTGTGCCCGGAACACGGCATACGCCAAAGGCAAACCCAGACCGACACAGGCCACTGAAGTGGCCGCGGCAACAAACAAACTGGCCGTAAAAGCGCGGCGAAAGCTCGGATCGGCTGCCACTTCAAGATACCACTTGAGCGTGAGTCCGGTTGGCAGCAGCGAGTTCAGCCAGAGTTCGCCGAACGAGCCGACAAAGAGCAGCGCGATTGGCAGCGCAAGATAGACGAGGTACGCGACGGTGACCCAGCGTGGAATCATCGGCAGGACTCCTGAATGTTTGAACGATCAGCATGGCCCACGCATTTCAGGAAACCCAGTTGATCGTTACTCAAATTACCAACCTCCAGCTTTAATCGATTGCTGCAAGTCTACTGAGTTTTGGTGGCAAATTGGTGAATTAAACGCAATCCGCAATCGTGTTGTTGACAAGAATGATCTGGTCATCCGAGTGGCAGGTCGAACGTCATTGATGCATCGACGCAAGCGATGCCTCGTCATTGCGAGCCTCCTGTTTCGGGTGCCGAAACTGCACACAGACCTTGAACCCGAGGCGCATGATGGCGACGGTTCACGCCGTCGCGGCGCCAACCCTTCAGCTTGCAGTTTGTCCCGGCATGCCCCAGGCGCGCAGCGCCCGCAGCAATGGGCGCTTTTTGGTCTGGTGCTCCTGCATGCGGCGCAGGATGTCGTTCAGGGTTCGCATCGCTTCCGTGATATGCGGCCCCTTGTTGAGCATCACGCATTCGGCCCGCTCGCCCATGGCGGCATCGGTAATTTCAGCGCGCGACGGCAGTCCGGTTTTGGCCAGGGTCTCCAGCACCTGCGTGGCCCAGATCACAGGCATGTGCGAGGCCTCTGCCGCCCAGAGAAGTTCCTCCTGAACCTCCGCCAGACGTTCGTAGCCGCATTCCACGGCCAAGTCGCCACGTGCGATCATGATGCCGGCGGCCTTGCTGGTCATGGCAGAAAAGAGCAGCGCCGGCAGGTTTTCAAATGCTCGGCGCGTCTCGATCTTGAGCACGATGCCAAGCTCGGGCTTGCCCAGTTGCAGCAGTTGGGCGCGCAGCGTTTCGACATCAGACGCCTGCTGCACAAACGACAGTCCGACCATATCGGCGATCTGCGCGACGACGACCAAGTCGGCGATGTCCTTCTCGGTCAGGGCCGGCAGACGAAGCTGGCTGTCAGGCAGGTTGATGCCCTTGTCACCCGCGAGCTTTTCACCGCTGTCACGCGCATGGGTGATCTCGATTTCGAGCCAGGCCGGCTCGATCTTCTTGATCAGCCCGCCAATGCGCCCATCGTCAAACCAGATTCGTTCACCGACGCAGACCTGCTCAAAGACCTCGGGTAGTGTGCAGGCCACGGTCGGCACCGCGCGCTGTGCCCGGCCCTTTCGTTTGCGCGGCAGTGCATCGATCTCGCCTCGGGTCAGCCGCAGAATAGTCCCGCGTTCCAGATGCAAGATCCCATCCTGACTCGGCAGATCGGCCAGACCACTGCAAACCTGTAGCTCACCTGGGCGCCGGCGCCTGAGCTCGGTCTCAGGCACCAGGTAAGCGGTATGACTGCACTCGGCGAGAAATCCGCCTTCATCCTGTTGCACCAGCACCAGCGTGCGATCCGCGCCGCGGGCGTCGGTCAGATCAAGATGATCGCCAAGCTTCAATTGCCCAAGCCATGGCGCTTCAACACCGATCTGCTCGGCAGCACCGGCAACGGGTGTGGTCGCGCCCGCCGCGCGCAGCCCGATGCGTGCCGGCGTGACAATGACCCCGAAATCATCGCGCAGCGGCTTGAGCTTGAGGACGGTTGCGCCGGCGGCGATCAAACCGGTGCGCAGTTTGGGTCCGCCCAAATCCATGAGTATCCGAACGGGTCGCCCCATAGTGCGCGCTGCACGGTGCACATGGCGAGCCATGGCCCGCCACTGCTCAGGACCATCGTGCGCGCAATTGATGCGGGCGATATCCATTCCCGATGCCAGCAGGCGTCTGACCAGGCCAAAATCACCAGCCGCCTGCGACGGCAACGTCACCATGATGCGCACGACTCTTTCGCTTGGCGCGTTTCCGAGCAGTTCGGCTGTGTGGCGTTCCAGTAGCTTGCGACTGCTCTTGATGCCGATGGGCTCGTCCTTCGAATGCGGCACCCAGGACTGCCCGGTCAAGCGGTGCAGGATGCCAAGCACTTTGTCCAGATTGGCCATGACGTGGGATTCGGCTCGGCCCAGAGAAGACAGCCCGATGCGCGAGAGCCATTCCTGCAGGTCGCGCCGATCACTGTGGCGCAAGGCCAGGTAGTGCGCCAGGTTGCGCGCACTGGCCTTATAGGAGGCATCAATGCCTGGCAACAAGGGCGCCAGACTGGCCTCATACGCCTGCATGCTTTCGCGCAGTGTCCACAGTTGCGCAATGATGGCTTTGCATTCGCCTTCGTCCCAGGTGTCAGTGCTTTGTCGTTGTTTGTTGCGTGGCATGGTCTTGGATGCGAAAAATCGGTCGCTTCCATTGTCTTGGTCTCATGTGACAAATTGAAGACAAGCACGGAAATTCAGCGCGCTGTCATAAAACCGTAACAGTCCTTGGCGAAGATGCCAGCGGTGACGCATCCGCATCGCAAGAATAGAGACTGGACTTGTTGAGACTTTCGTAAGTCATGACAAGCCACTCACGATGGGGCGGGACTGCGCGATGCCATATACCGCCAGCGCTTGCCTTTAACCTCAATAAGGAAACACCCATGATGAATCGACGCGACCTGCTGTCCACTGCTGTTCTGGCGAGTGCGACCGCTGCCTTCCCGGCCTTGGCCCAGTCGGCCCGGGCAATTTGCTACAACTGCCCGCCGGAATGGGCTGACTGGGGCGGCATGCTGCGCATGCTGGAACAGCGTCTTGGCATTCTGGTTCCGCCCGACAACAAGAACTCGGGGCAATCCCTGGCAGCGCTGATCGCCGAGAAGGCAAAACCAGTCGCCGATGTGGTCTACCTTGGCGGGCAAGTCGGCCCCCAGGCCAAGGCAACCGGTGTATTGGAGGCCTATATGCCCAAGCGTTTCGCGGAGATTGCCGCTTCGCTCAAGGACGCAGAGGGCTACTGGTTCACGATCCACTCCGGCACGCTCGGCTTCTTTGTCAACACCCAGGCCTTGCGCGGCAAGCCGGTGCCGCGGAGTTGGGCCGATCTGCTCAAGCCCGACTACAAAGGCCTGGTGGGCTACCTCAATCCGGGCAGCGCTGCCGTCGGCCAGGTTGGTGTGATTGCCGTCAACCTGGCTTTGGGTGGCTCCTACGACAACCTCGATCCGGGCATCAAATATTTCAAGCAACTCCAGGCCAACAACCCGATTGTCCCGACCCAGACCGCTTACGCACGGGTGCTGTCAGGCGAAATCCCGATCCTGCTTGACTATGACTTCAACGCCTACCGTGGGCAGTACATCGACCAGGCTCCCACCGTATTTGCGATTCCGCAAGAGGGCACGCAACAACTGCCCTACGTCATGGGGCTGGTCAAGAACGGACCCAACCCCGAGCAAGGCAAGCGCATGCTCGACTTCGTGCTCTCGGACGAAGGTCAACGCCACTGGGCCAATGCTTATCTGCGTCCGGTGTTTGCCAAGGCGATTTCTGACGATATGAAAAAGCGCTTCCTGCCCGATGCGGACTATCAGCGCGCCAAGGCGATTGACGTACAAAAGCTGGCCGAGGCAGCCAAGGCCATCGGCACACGCTACCAAAAAGAAGTGGGCTGATGAAGACGGATCGCGCCTGGCTGCTTGGGTTGTCGCTGCCAGTGGCGATCATGTTCCTCACGTTCTTTGCCATTCCGATGACCAAACTCTTTGTCATCGGTGGCAGTGGTGAACTGGGTTGGTCAGCCTATGTTGCTGCATTCATCGAACCGCGCTACTGGCGCAGCATGGTCTCCACACTCACACTGTCGGCCCTGGTGACGCTGGCGACGCTCGTAATTTCAGGCGTTGCCGGCACCTTTCTGGCGCGCCACGAGTTTGCGGGCAAGCAGGTGCTCACCGCACTGTTGACCTTGCCGCTTGCGTTTCCGGGGGTCGTGATTGGCATTATGGTGATCATGCTAGGGGGGCGCCAGGGGCTCGTGCCCCGCATCACGGACGCGATCTTTGGCGAGCCCCTGGTCTTTGCCTATTCGATGGTGGGCCTGTTCCTTGGCTACATCTATTTCTCGGTTCCGCGCACGATCCTGACCGTCATGGCCGCTGCCGAGAACTTGGACCCGCAACTGATTGAAGCGGCACGCTCGCTGGGCGCGTCGCACTGGCGCGTGCTGCTTGAGGTGCTGATACCCGGCCTCAAGCCGGCGCTGCTGGCAGCCGGCGCAATCTGCTTTGCCACTGCCATGGGCGCTTTTGGGACCGCCTTCACCTTGGCCACCAAGATTGACGTGCTGCCGATGATCATCTACACCGAGTTCACCTTGCAGGCCAATATCGCGATGGCAGCAGCCTTGTCCTTTGTTCTGGGTTTGCTGACCTGGTCCGCACTCGCCTTTGCCCGCAGCTTGACCGGAAGCGCCGTGGCCGCAGCCGCATGACAAGCCGCAAGGCCGTGCGTCGCACACCCACTTTCTGGGCACTCCTGGCGTTCACGGTTGGCGTCGCCGCGTTCCTGCTGGTACCAGTCATCCTGTCGGTACTGACGGGCTTGACCAAGAACCAGTTTGTCGGCCTGTCCAGCGGCTTGACGCTGCAGTGGGTCTTCAAGGTTTGGGACAGTTATCAGAACAGCCTGTGGCTCTCGCTTGCGATTGCCATTGCCTGCCTGCTCAGCACGCTGCTGTTGGGCGTCCCGGCGGCCTATGCCCTCTGGCGCATGCAGGGAAGGGTCTCGCGCATCATCGAGGAGTTGCTGATGTTGCCGGTTGCCTTGCCCGGTTTGGCGACGGCGCTGGCCTTGATCGTGACCTATGGTGGCGTGGGCAATTTTCGAACGCACTGGACCTTCATCCTGGTCGGTCATGTCCTCTTCACGCTGCCGTTCATGGTGCGCTCCGTGTTGGCCGTGTTGCTGTCGGTCGATATGGCATCGCTGGAAGAAGGCGCGCGCAGTCTCGGTGCCAGCTTTGCGCAGCGCCTGTTCGGAATCGTCTTGCCGAACTGCAAGGCCGGGATCATCGCGGGTTCATTGATGGTTCTGACATTGTCGATAGGCGAGTTCAATATGACTTTGCTGCTGCACACACCACTGACGCAGACCCTGCCGGTTGGCCTTGCCGACGCCTACGCTTCGCTTCGGATTGAAGTCGGTAGCGCCTACACCATTGTTTTCTTCATGATGATTATTCCCTTGCTGATCGCACTGCAATTTGCCGGTGGCAGACGAAAGACATCCAAATGAACAGTTCCCATCGCGGCGTGCAAATCCGGGTCCAGGGATGTGCGAAAAGCTATCAGCGTCAGTTGGTACTGGAGCCGACCGACCTGTGCATCGAGGCCGGCGAAACACTGGTCTTGCTTGGCCCGTCCGGCTGCGGCAAGACCACCACCTTGCGCCTGATCGCGGGGCTCGAAGTGCCGGACTGCGGGCGCGTGCTGTTTAACGACGAGGATGTCACCGCGCTGCCAATTGAAAAGCGCAACATCGGCATGGTGTTCCAGAGTTACGCGCTGTTTCCGAACATGAGCGTCGCAGCGAACATTGCCTACGGTTTGCGGGTTCGCAAAATGCCTGCGGCGCAGCAGCGGCAACGGGTTCATGAGATGCTGGAGATGATGCACATCGAAGCGCTCGCCGAGCGGCAGATTACCCAGCTCTCAGGCGGCCAGAAACAGCGCGTTGCACTGGCGCGCGCCATTGCTCCGCGTCCACGCGCCCTGCTGCTTGACGAACCCCTCACCGCGCTCGACGCCAGGTTGCGCGAAACGCTGCGCGTTGACATTAACGCCCTGCTCCGAAGTCTGGGCATCACGACGGTCTACGTCACGCACGACCAGACCGAGGCCATGGCTTTGGGCGACCGCATTGCGGTGATGGAAAAGGGGCGAATCTCGCAGGTCGGAACGCCGCAGGACATCTACTTTCGACCGGCCAACAGCTTTGTAGCCGATTTCATCGGGACCATGAATCGGGTCGGCCAAACCAGCTTTCGCCCTGAGGAAGTCCGCATCGTTCCAGTGTCCCGGTCCACCATGCGTGGTCACGTCTGCACCAGCTTCTTTCTAGGTGATCACAACCGGGTTCAAATTCGACTCGAGAGTGGCGAAGAAGTGGTATTGAAGCTGCCGCCCAGGCAAACCTTTCCGGTCGGTGACGTGATTGGGCTTGAGTTGAACACCGAAATACGCGCATGCTGATCGCACAAATATCCGACCTGCATATCAAGGCTGGCGGCAGACTCGCCTACGGTATCGTCGATACCGCCAGCATGTTGCGTGCCTGTGTCGCGAGCATCATGCAACTGAGCCCCTTGCCCGATGTCGTTCTGGTCACGGGCGACACGGTGGACTACGGCTGCTCCAACGAGTATGAACTGCTGCGCGAACTGCTGGCGCCGTTGACACTGCCCCTGTACTTTATCGTTGGCAACCACGATGAACGAAGCGCCTTGCGCGGCGCTTTTTTTGGACCCGGTTTCGAGTATTTGACGCAATCCGATGAATTCCTTCAGTACACGGTCGCACTGGGCGAACTGCGCCTCATTGCGCTGGACACGGCTGTGCCAACGCAAGGCAGTGGCAAGTTGTGCGCCAAGCGCCTGGCCTGGCTCGATGAGCGGCTTGGCGAAGACACGAGGCCAACGCTGATTGCCATGCATCACCCGCCATTTGTAACCGGCATATCGCACATGGACGCCATCGGTCTGGACGGATCGCAGGCGCTGGAGCAGATCATTGCGCGGCATAGCCATGTTGAACGTCTGCTGTGCGGTCACATCCATCGCTCAATCCAGTGCCGTTTTGGAAACACCCTGGCATCGACCTGCCCGAGCCCCGCGCATCAGGTCGCGCTCGATCTTCGCGCTGATGGTTCAGATTGTTTTGTGATGGAACCACCAGGCTATCAACTGCACTTGTGGCGTGATCGCCGACTGGTCAGCCACACCTGCGCCATCGGCAGCTATAAAGGGCCTTTTCGATTCCGACAGGATGGGGTTCTGATCGATTAAGCGCTTGTCGGCAGACAGGAAGGGGGGTCGATTGCGTTAACACGCGACCGTCATTCACTTCGATACAGTGAAGCGCACGGCACGGCTGCAGTTCATGGCATAGGCCGTGATGGCGCGTCCCCTATTTCGGGTGGCCGAAACTGCATGATGTATTCCTGCTCACAGCCGTCGATACATACGATGACCGTAGGCCCGCTTGGAAGCTGGTAGGTACGCTGATTGACGGCGATGCTTGTATTCATGGGTTCGAGGATAAGGGATAGATTGGTGCGGTTGGTGGCGTGTTCTTGCAGGATCGTCATCAAACTTTCATCGAGCAAAGGGATGCTAGTACTCCGACACAGAAATATCGAAACATGAAAGCGCGCCTTCGCACCCATGCCATCGTTGCAAATCCTCGCCATAGCAAGTGCTATGTCTGCGGTTTGCGCCTAGGCATGAGCGCGAATCCATCACCTTCATTTTGTTTCGATACCTCTGCGTCGGAGTACTAGCGCCGCGTCAAACCACCAATTAGTTCATTCAACCACAGCCCTCACCCGCTCCAAGCTTCCAAGGAAATCCCATGAAAATATGTAACGCAATCATCGTCGCCCTCGCTTCGGCTATCAGCGCTGGCGCCGCCCTGTCCGCCGAAGTCAAGCTGGTCAGTTTCGGCTTGATCACCGACACCCATGTCTGTGACAAAGCTGACCAGGCACCGGTCATGACGGTCAACGCCAACGCCCGCTACTTTACCGGCGCCCTGGCGAAGATTGAGGCTTTCGCGCAGGCCATGAACAAAGCCAACGTATCCTTCGTCGCCGAACTCGGTGACTACACCGATAACCCTGTCAACAGCAAGCTCAGTTATGAGCAGCGCAAGGCGGCTGCGGTTGGGTTTGTTGACTCGGCAGAAGCCAGGCTGGCCCAATTCAAGGGGCCGCGCTATCACGTCTTTGGCAACCACGACACCGACCAAATGAGCAAGCCCGACTATCAGACCCACATCACCAATACCGGTATTCCTGTCGGATCAACCTACTACAGCTTCAATCAGGGCGGTGTGCACTTCGTCGTGCTTGACGCCGGCTTCAAAGCCGATGGCAATGCCTATTCCGGTGTGCCAGCGACGCCAGGAGCCGGCTACCGCTGGGACGATGCAAACATCCCGGCATACGAAGTCAGCTGGCTCAAATCAGACCTCGAAGCAAACAAGCTGCCAGTCATCGTTCTGGGACATCAGTTCCTGAACCCGGCGGAACAAGTCGATGCTCTCTTTGAACCGGTCCATACCGTGAAAAACGCAGCCGATATTCGCACCCTCCTGGAGAAGAGCGGCAAAGTGCTGGCCGTGTTCGCCGGACATTACCATGACGGTGGCTACCAGCAGGTCAATGGCATCAGCTACATCGGTCTGCAATCAAGCGCTGCCTATGGCAATGATGTGAGCTATCACAATCAGTACGCGACAGTCGACGTGCGAGCCGACGACAAACGCTACCTGGTAACTGTCGCTGGAAACGGTTTTCAGAAGAGCTACGTCGTGAATTCCCTGCTGCCCTGAAGAATGGGCCTGGCAACAAGCCAGACAAGTACGCCAGGAACTGTGCAATGGGTTTGGCCCGGAACACCAAGAGCAGCGCCGAGGCGCGAAAGAAGCAATTCGACGACTTGTGCATCTGGATTGATGCCCACGTCAATGAGCCCATCGGCTGGCAACAAATCATGGCGCAAAGCGGACTGGATTTTCAAACGCTGCAAGCTCTTTTCTTCCACTACAAGAGCACCACACCGATGACCTGGATTCGTCACAGACGAGAAGCCGTCAAATCAAAATTGGCGTAAGCTCGATGCCATTCATTTCATCGCATTGAGCAGCGTGTGGCTCGAATGAAGCGCAGCGCAATACGGGTTTGGCGACGTGGCGTTGTCCCCGCATTACGCCTTCAGCTTCATGCGGGCTACGCACACAATGACGATCAGTGGATAACCGTGCTACAGCACATCCGGTGACTGCACTGTCACCACCAGGGTCTGGGCGAGCGTGGCGCGCTCACGGTTGCGCAGCCACCAGACGGCGCCCTTTTTCACAGAACATTCAGTCGCACTCAAGCCGATCAACTGGGCAATGGTCTGACCCAAGGTGGGTTGATGACCGACCACCAGCACGGTTCCCTTGCCGCCGGGCCATTGCACCAACTCCAGCAACTGGGCTGCGCTGCAGCCGGGCGTCAATTCCGCCTTGAGCTTGTACTTGCGGTCCAGCGCCAGAACAGTCTGCTCGCAGCGGCGCGCCGGGCTGACCAGGATGCGTGTTCCTTCGGGCAACTGGCGGTCCAGCCAGTTGGCAACCCGCGTGGCCTGCTTCTCGCCGCGCGAGGTCAGCGCACGCGCCATGTCATCGCAGCCCTCGATCCAATCCTGCGCCTCGGCATGGCGCCACAAGACCAGGTCCATATCAATCTCCTTCGGCTTCGTCATGTCCGCCGTAACGCGCCGTCAAGGCCGTTTGCGCACTGTGGGGGGTACGACGTCCACCGGATTTGACGCGAGCGTAGCTACCATCAGGCAACAAATCCCAGGCATCGACACCATCGTGCAGGTAGGCAACCAGGTCTTCCTCGATAATGCGCTGGCGCTGCACCGAGTCGGTCACCGGCCAGGCCAATTCAACCCGCCGCATCATGTTGCGATTCATCCAGTCGGCACTCGAGAGAAAAAGCGTTTCGACCTCGTCACAACGAAAGTAGAAAACTCGCGAGTGCTCCAGGAAACGTCCAATGACGGAGCGCACGCGGATGTTGTCGGTCAGACCTGGCAATTGCGCTGGCAATATGCAAGCACCACGCACAATCAGGTCAATCTTGACGCCACGTTGCCCGGCGTTGATCAGCGCATAAATCAGTTTTTCGTCCGTCAAGGCGTTCATCTTGGCCACGATGCGCGTCGAACGTCCCGCCGCCGCCGCCAGACCCAGCGCATGAATGCGCTCGACCAGCTTGGCATGCAAATAAAACGGCGCCAGCAGGACGCGGTTCAATTTGGGCAGGCGGCTGTGACTGGCGAGATGAACAAACACATTTTCCACGTCCGCCGTCAGCGCGGGGTCCGCAGTCAGGTGACTCCAGTCGGTGTACAGGCGCGCCGTGCTCGGGTTGTAGTTGCCGGTCGACAAATGCGCATAGCGCTTGAGTTGCTTGCCTTCACGCCGCGTGATCAGCATCATCTTGGCATGGGTCTTCAAGCCCACGACACCATACAAGACCTGGGCTCCGATGGACTCCAGCATCTCGGCCCAGTTGATGTTGGTCTCTTCATCGAAGCGGGCTTTCAACTCCACCACCACGGTCACTTCCTTGCCACGGCGCACCGCCTCGCGCAACAGGTCCATCAGTTCCGTGTCGCTGCCGGTGCGGTAGATGGTTTGCTTGATGGCCAGCACCTGCGGGTCGTGCACGGCCTCGCGCAAGAAGGCCAGCACACCCCCAAAACTCTCGAACGGCTGGTGAATCAGCACATCACCGAGCTTGAGTCGGTCAAAGAACGATGCGCCCGGCGTCAGTTGCGTCGGGTAACTCGATTTGTACGAAGGGAAGCACAGGTCGGGCGCTTGCACCAGGTCGATGAGTTGCGTCAATCGCACCAGATTGACCGGACCCTGCACCCGGTACAGGGCTTCTTGCGGCAAATTGAACTGCTTGAGCAAAAAATCGGAAAGATGCCTTGAGCACCCGGCGGATACTTCCACACGAACCGCTTCGCCAAAATGCCGGTGCTCCAAGCCCTGGCGCAAGGCGGTGCGCAGATTCTTGACGTCTTCCTCGTCCACCGCCAGATCCGAGTGACGCGTCACCCGGAATTGTGAGAACTGGCCGACCTCGCGCCCCGGGAACAAGTCGGCCAGGTGACCGCGTATCACGCTCGACAGCGAGACAAAGTAATTGGCGTGCCCCGATACCTTTTCCGGCATGCGGATCATGCGCGGCAAAACGCGCGGCACTTTCACGATGGCAATTTCGTTGGCACGCCCAAACGCGTCCTTGCCACCCAGACGGACGATGAAGTTGATCGACTTGTTGGCGACTTCCGGAAAGGGATGCGAGGGGTCGAGTCCAACCGGAATCAACAAGGGGCGAACCTCGCGCTCGAAGTAGTCCCGGACCCAGCGCCGCTGCGCCTCGGTCCGCTCGCCGTGCGACACAATCTTGATGCCCTGCTGTTCCAGCGCGGGCATTAGTTCGGCGTTGTACAGCACATACTGCTGCGCGACCAGAACGTGCGCCACCTCGGCCAAACGCCGGAACGACTGCACCGAATAAAGCCCTTTTTCGTCCTTGCGCAGATTGGCCGCCAGATGCGGCTCAGCGCGGACCTCAAAGAATTCGTCCAGGTTGGACGACACGATGCACAGATAGCGCAAGCGCTCCAGCAGCGGAACATCCTTGCGGTGGGCCCAGTCCAGCACCCGTTCATTGAACGCAAGAATGCTGTGATCGCGGTCGAGCAGCGTCACTCCAGCGGGAATCTGCGTCATTTTCGACAGGCGATAAGAAGAAGCCATGGCGTCAGGCACCTGCAATATTTCAAATAGATGACCGATTGTGCTGATATTTGATGACAGTGGTGTGACAGTCCGATTACTGCGACAAGTCAGCGCACGCCAATGCAGTCGTTGCCAAGGTCTGGTGTTCGGCTTTCAGTTTCTCGTGCCCGGCAGCGAATTGCAGCAATTCCAGACGCCCGTCGTGATGTTCAACCAGCGCGGTCCGGCTCTCGACCCAGTCACCGTCATTGCAATACAGGGTGCCATTGATGCTGCGCATCTCAGCGCGATGGATATGGCCACAGACAACACCGTCGTGACCGCGCCGCTTGGCCTCGGCGGCAACCGCGCCCTCAAACTCGGTGACGTAGTTCAATGCCTTCTTGACCTTGTGCTTGAGATAGGCCGACAAAGACCAGTAAGGCAAACCCAGGCGGGCACGGCAGTAATTGAGGTGACGGTTCAGCCGTAGCGTGAACTCGTATAGGTTGTCACCGAGGTAGGCCAGCCACTTGGCGCACTGAATGACGCCGTCAAAGTAGTCACCGTGGGTGATCCACAAGCTACGCCCGTCGGCAGTCTTGTGCACGGCGTCGTCCACCACATCAATGCCGCCAAAGCGGTGCCCGATGAAGCCGCGCCCAAACTCGTCATGGTTACCAGGCACATAGACGATGCGGCAGCCCTTGCGGGCCCGTCGCAGCAGCTTCTGCACCACATCATTGTGCGATTGCGGCCAGTACCAGCGGCGCCGCAACTGCCAGCCGTCCACAATGTCACCCACCAGGTACAGATAGTCGCTGCGATGGGTCCGGATGAATTCCAGCAGGGCAACGGCCTGGCACCCCGGCGTTCCCAGATGCAGGTCCGAGATGAAGATGGCCCGGTAACGTCTGGCGCCATCATCCTCCTCTGCGTCATCGACCGGGCCGGACCCGTGGCCGCTGAGGAATGGTCCCGAAAAATCGAAACCCAGCTTCATCACGCGCCCAGAAAGTGCTTGCGGTAGCGCGGCGGCAAATCGTTGATCCGCATCAGCATGGGCAGATCGGCGGTGTTGAAGTCCGGGTCCCAGGCTGGCGCGCCCAACACCTTGGCGCCCAGGCGCAGATAGCCCTTGATCAGGGCTGGCGGCTCCACCAGCAAACTGCCGTCGAGACGCTCCACCGGCAAGGGCAGGCGCGGGCGCACATGGTGTTCAATCGGCGCCAGGTGTGTTTGCTTGAGTTGTTGCCAGATGCTGGCAGCCACGTCGCCGCTGACAACGCCGTTGTGCAGCATGGGAATGCTGGCGCAGCCGATCATGGTGTCGAGCTTGTTGCGCACCATGAACTCCGCCAGTGCACCCCATAGGGCCATGATGACCCCACCGGTGCGATAGTCCGGATGGACACAGCTGCGCCCCAGTTCCACCATGCTCTCGCGCAGGGTGCGCAAACGGGTCAGGTCAAATTCAAGATCACTGTAGGTGCTGCCAACCCGCGTGGCCTGCGCCGGCGTCAACAATCGGTAGGTACCCACCACTTCACGGGTCAGTTCGTCACGCACCAGCAGGTGTTCGCAGTAGTTGTCGAACAGGTCAACGTCATGCCCCGGCAGTTTCGTATCCAGGCGGGCCCCCATTTCATCGGCGAAGACCTTGTAGCGCAGGCGCTGGGCTTGCCGGACTTCGTCCGCATGCTTGGCCCATGTCACCGTGAGGCCGCCACGTTCTGCGGGCGCCGCGGGTGGTGGGCTTGGGCTCTTGAAGAAGGAAAGCGGCCGTTGCAGCAAACCTTTCGGCAGCGCCAGTGGTGACATCGGAAAAGTCGGATTGGGCAGCTCTTTCAATTCGTTCTCCTTGTTGTTGGATGAACGAATGTTCGCGCGCCATGATGACGACTTGATGGCAGGAAAATGGCAGTTTGGTGACGCAGACAAACCCGCAAGCCTGGTCTGCCGCACCTGCAATGCGCCGGTTGGCCCACTGCATCGGGCTCAACCGGGATTCTTGATTTTCACCGGTCGCTTCTCGAAATGCTTCAACGCGACATAGGTGGCAACGCCAACCAGGCTGGAGCACAGCAAAAACACGCCATAAGCCACCGGCCACGGGATGCCCTGGGTCATCATGGAGAACTCCGACATGCCACCCATGCCGGCCAGAATGTTGATGGGCATGAAGACGACACCAAAGACCGTCAACTGGTTAATGCGCTTGTTCTGGTTAATGTTGATGAAACCGATGGTGGCGTCCATCAGGAAGTTGATCTTGTCGAACAGAAACGAAGTGTGGCTGTTGAGCGACTCGATGTTGCGCAGAATCTGCTTGGCATCGTCAAACTGCGCCTGCGACAGAATCTTTCCCCGCATCAAGAAATTAATGGCGCGCTGCGTATCAAGGATATTGCTGCGGATGCGGCCATTGAGGTCCTCCTCTTCCGCAATATCGCCCAGAATCGCGGCAGCCTCGGTGTCGCTAATGGTTTCACTGAGCACCTGGCGCCCCACTTTGCCCAGCGTGCCATAGATGTCCTCCAGCGAGTCAGCCGAATATTCAACGTCGGCCCCATACAGATCAAGCAGCACGTCGGTGCAATCGGTCACGTAGCCGGCTTGCGTTCGCGCCCGGCGCCGCTGCAAGCGAAAGACAGGCAACTCCTCATTTCTAAGTGAAAAGAGAACACCTTGATGGACGATGAAGGCGACCGGCACGCTGCGCGACTTGCCTTCGCGGTCGAGCAGGAAATTCGAGAGCAGATGGATTTCACCATTCTCTTCGATGTGATAACGCGAACTGACTTCAAGGTCTGTGACATCGCCAGGATCAGGCAGTGCGAGCCCGAAATGGGCGCCAACGTAAGCCCGCTCGGCTTTACTCGCGCCTAGCAAATCGATCCAGATCGGCTTGACACCTTCTAGGTCTTTGCGGCTTTCGATCGGAACCTGGCGCAGCTTCCCATCCTTGAGTTCAAAGGCATTCATCTGACTCTCGTCAAACGCCGGCTCGCGGTCACCGACCAACTGTTCGCGGCGTTCATCGGACACCTCCCACAGAACATCATTCTCGCGTTCTGCGGGTATCTGCTGCCAGAGCATCACCGCATCCTCGGCAGGCAATGCGTCAAGGATGCTGCCAATCTCACTGGTGGGCAACTGTGCCAGCAACCCGTGCAACTCCGCCAGATGCGTGCGCTGCACCAGGGTTTCCACAATATCCTGGCGCGGCATGCTCTGGCCATGAACCATGCCTTCAACCCGCTTCTGCTTCTTCAGCATTTCCGATACTTTTTCGAGGGACATGGACGTGGCTCAGATGAATGGACTGCAATGACCGCGTGAGTTTACCCCCGCGCCGTTTGCGAATAACGTCATCAAACTGACACCTTGCCCCGTAAGAATCAAGGCCTGCTTACCACTTCCATTCTGCGATGTACAAATTTGAAGCGATACAGGTTTCCGCCAGCGGCTTGCGTTACACGTCAAAGGAAAGCGGCTCTCCCTTTCGGGGCATGGGTGCCCCCGGCGAGACACTGAGTTGCATCCGCTGTGGTCGTCATAAACTGCGGCGCAACGGTGCCTTCAAGCCTTACCTGCAGTCTCTTCTGTTCTATTGCTTTGACTGCAAGCCCAAGGTGGCAAAGCAGTGAGAAAGACAGAAACCATTAGGTCAGCAGCCATTGAAAGCCCCTACAAGGGCAAGCGTGGCCTGCGGCGCCTGCTCAATGCCTTTGGCTATTCTTGTGCCGGACTGCGGGAAGCCTTTCGCAATGAAGATGCCTTTCGCCAGGAAGTTCTGCTTGCAGGCCTGCTGATTCCGTTGGCCTTTCTGATCGAGCATCACATGCTCGGTCGCGCGCTGATGATTGCCTGCGTCCTGCTGCTGCTGATCGTCGAATTGATCAATTCAGCGATTGAGGCAACGGTGGACCGGATCTCGCTGGACGATCACCGACTGGCCAAACGGGCCAAGGACATCGGCAGCGCAGCGGTACTGATCAGTCTGCTCAACCTGGCGGTCGTCTGGACTCTGGTC
>CAIXNB010000167.1 GCA_903920695.1 uncultured beta proteobacterium | reverse complement strand
GCACCGTCTGCCCGTTGCAATAACCGCTTTCCACGTCCTCGATGCCCCGGACGTTGACGAACACTGCCTCCGTGCACCAGAAGCAGCCGCCACCGAGGGTGATGGTTTGCAGGGAATCAGACATCGAATATCCCCTTGAAAGATGGATGCCGGATCGAGTCCAGCATGACAGGCGGATTGTCGCGCCGGTCGCGGTCCTGCACGGCGCGAAGGGTCTAGCGCCACCATTGACAGCGCAGGAGGCCCAAGCTACATTAATAACCATCTAGTCATTAACTTCATGCCCTCCTCCCAATCCGTCGTCAAGCCACGACCCACAACGCCTGTCCGCCACGAGCGCAGCAAGGATGCACGCCCGGGCGAACTGCTGGCCGCGGCGCTCGACTTGTTCGTCGAAAAGGGCTTTGCCGCGACCCGGGCCGAGGAAGTGGCGGCTCGCGCCGGCGTTTCCAAAGGCACGCTGTTCCTCTACTTTGCGAGCAAGGAAGAACTGTTCAAGGCGGTCGTGCGCGAGAATATTTCGGGCCACTTCCCGCTTTGGAACGCCGAGTTCGAGGCCTTTGATGGCAGCACGCCTGACATGCTGCGCTACGCCATGACGCTCTGGTGGCAACAACAGGGAAGTTCGAAATCGTCCGGCATCGCCAAGCTGATGCTCAGCGAGGCCGGCAACTTCCCCGAGTTGGCCACCTTTTTTCAGCAAGAGGTGATTGAGCCCGGGCATGAGCTGATCCGGCGCATCCTGCAACGCGGCGTCGACCGCGGCGAATTCGCCCCCGTTGACATGAAATACGGCGTCTATGCCGTGCTGGCGCCGATGATCTTCCTGCAACTGATGCGGCACTCCCAGTCATGCTGTTTCAATGCTTCGGTCCCCGTTGTACCCGAAGAGTTTCTCGCCGCCCACGTACAAACCATTCTTGATGGCCTGCGCCTGCGCCCGCCCTCCCCTGCTTGCGACAAAGGATCTCACGCTTTATGAAACGCTGGTTGAAGTGGGCGCTGGTCGCCCTGGTACTTGTTGTTCTCGGCGTTAGCGTGATGCGCGCCTTGTCGGCTCGCAAGATACAACAGGCAACGGTGGCCAAACTGGCGACACAAGCCGAGCAGGTCGTGATCGAACTCGGTGCCGCCGACGTAGTGCAAGCCAAGACCCGCGAACTCTCACCTGGGCTGGCGATCTCGGGTGCGCTCAAGGCCATCAACAGTGCCGTCGTCAAGGCCCGCGTGCCCGGTGAGTTGCAGGGCCTGACGCTGCGCGAAGGCGATGCGGTCAAGGCCGGGCAAGTCATCGCCCGCATCGACTCCTCCGAGTACCAGTCGCGCGTGCGCCAGGCCCAGCAACAGGCCGAATCGGCCAAGGGCCAGGTTGACATTGCAAAGCGGGCCTTTGACAACAACCGCTCGCTGGTCGAGCAGGGCTTCATTTCCAAGACCGCGCTCGAGTCGTCCATTGCGACCCTGGCGTCGGCCGAGGCCAATTACCGCGCGGCGCAAGCCGGCACCGAAATCGCCACCAAGGCCCTGGAAGACACGGTACTCAAGGCACCGATCAGCGGGCTGATTTCGCAGCGCCTGGCTCAGCCAGGGGAGCGCGTTGCGGTGGAGGCGCGCATCGTTGAAATCGTCGACCTGAGTCGGCTTGAGCTCGAGGCCAGTCTCAGTGGCACGGAATCACTGGAGGTGCGTCTGGGCCAGAACGCCGTGCTGCAAATCGAGGGTGCGACCAAGGCGGTCAAAGCGCGTGTGGTGCGCATCAATCCGAGCGCCGTGGTCGGTAGCCGCGCCGTGCTGGTCTACCTGGCCGTTGAGCCAACCCCGGGCCTGCGCCAGGGCATGTTTGCCCAGGGCAGCCTGGTCACCGACCGGCTGCAGGCCTTGCTGGTGCCGCTGAGTGCCGTGCGCACTGACGAACCCAAGCCTTACGTGCAACTGCTGAGTCAGCAACAGGTTGTGCACCAGAGCGTGGAAATGGGCGTGCGCGGCGAGGTGGACGGCCAGACCATGGTAGCGGTCAAGGGCGTGCCGGAGAACGCGCTGCTGATCGCCGGCTCGGTCGGCAGTCTGCGCACTGGCACGGCTGTCAAGTTCAGCCAGACCCCGAACACGACACCGGTCGCCAAGTAAGCCATGTGGTTCACCCGTGTCAGCCTGAAAAATCCGGTTTTCGCAACCATGCTGATGCTGGCCATCGTGGTGCTGGGCCTGTTCTCCTACCAGCGCCTACAGGTCGACCAGTTTCCCAATGTCGACTTTCCGATCGTCGTCATCACCACCGAATACCCTGGCGCCTCACCCGAAATTGTCGAGAGCGAAATCACCAAGAAGATGGAGGAAGGGGTCAATTCGATTGCCGGCATCAACGCCCTGACCTCGCGCAGCTACGAAGGCATGTCGGTCGTCATCATCGAGTTTCAGTTGCACATCAACGGGCGCAAGGCCGCAGACGATGTGCGCGAGAAGGTCGCCATCGTGCGCCCGACCCTGCGCACCGAAGTCAAGGAGCCGCGCGTGCTGCGCTTCGATCCAGCCAGCAAGGCGATCTGGTCCTTGGCCGTACTTCCCGGCACTGCCGGGACAAGCCAAAAACAGCTCAGTGATGTCGAGCTCACGAACTGGGCCGATCAGGTTCTTCGCAAGCGCCTGGAGAACGTGCGCGGCGTCGGCTCCGTCACGGTGGTCGGCGGCACCAAGCGCGAAATCAACATCTACCTCAAACCACAGGCTCTGGAAGCCTTTGGCGTCACGCCCGAGCAAGTGGTGACGGCGATCAACTACGAAAACCAGGACCTGCCGATGGGCGCGATCCGCTCGCTGGAGCAGGAGCGCGTGGTCAAGATCGAAGCCCGCATGAAACGCCCGGAGGATTTCGGCAACATCATCGTGGCGCGCAAAAACGGCGCGCCGGTGCGGGTGTCACAGGTCGCCAACATCGTTGATGGCGCCCAGGAAACCGACAGCCTGGCGCTCTACAACGGCCAGCGCACGCTGCTCATGAGCGTGCAAAAAGCGCAGGATGAAAACACCATCGGCGTGATCGACGGCCTGATGAAAACCGTCGCTGGCATGAAGGCCGAACTGCCGCCTGGCGTGCGGCTGGAGCCGGTCTACGACGGCTCGCGCCAGATCCGGGTCGCGGTGGAGAATGTGCGCGAGACCCTGTTCGAAGGCGCGCTGCTCACCATCCTGATCGTGTTCCTGTTTCTCAATTCATGGCGCTCCACGGTCATCACCGGCTTGACGCTGCCGATTGCGCTGATCGGCACCTTTTTGTTCATGAACCTGTTTGGCTTCACCATCAACATGATCACGCTGATGGCGCTGAGCCTGTGCGTCGGTCTGCTGATCGACGATGCTATCGTCGTGCGCGAGAACATCGTGCGCCATGTGCAGATGGGCAAAAAACCTTTTCAGGCATCGCTCGACGGCACGGAAGAAATCGGCCTGGCGGTACTCGCCACCACCCTCTCCATCGTGGCTGTCTTCATGCCGATCGGTTTCATGGGCGGCATCATCGGCAAGTTCTTTCACGAGTTCGGCATCACCATCGTAGCCGCCGTGCTGATCTCGATGTTCGTCAGCTTCACGCTCGACCCCATGCTCTCTAGCGTCTGGCACGACCCCAGCATCGAGGCACACCGCAACCATGGTCTCAACCCCGACGGCACGCCGCAACGACCCACGACCTTCTACGACAAGACCATCGGTCGCGTCACCGGCTGGGTCGACCACGCGACCGAGCAGCTGATCGACGCCTACCAGTCCATTCTGCGCTGGGCGCTGGTGCACAAACTCAAGACCCTGGCGCTGGCGCTCGTCATCTTCATCACCAGCATCTTCATGGTGCCGCTGCTGGGCACCGAGTTCGTGCCGTCGGCCGATTTCTCGGAAACATGGCTCAACTTCTACACGCCAATGGGCTCATCGATCGAGGTCACCGAAGCCCGTGTCAAGCAGGTCGACGCCATCGTGCACAGCTACCCGGAAGTCAACTACTCGCTGGCAACCATCAACACCAGCAGCGCCGGCAAAAGCTACGCCAGTTTTTATATCCGCTTGATCGACCGCAAGAACCGCGCGCGCAACGTCGATGCTTGGTCGTCGGCACTGCGCGAGCGCCTGAAACAAGTGCCCGG
Organism: uncultured beta proteobacterium; assembly: GCA_903920695.1. GTDB lineage: Bacteria > Pseudomonadota > Gammaproteobacteria > Burkholderiales > Burkholderiaceae_C > Rhodoferax. Next base: position 34,144 of record CAIXNB010000167.1, on the reverse strand, counting down.
CATCATCGTCACCCACGTGGGTCTGATGGACCCGGTGGGTGGGCAAAAGCAGATCGAGTTCTCACTGCAGGGCCAGGATCTGGGTGAACTTGAACGCCTGACGCAGTTGGTAACGAACAAGATCCACGCGATACCGGGTCTGGTTGATCTGGACTCCAGCCTCAAACCGCGCAAGCCAACACTGGACGTGACCGTGCGCCGCGACGCGGCGTCCGACCTCGGCCTGGGCATCGGCCAGATTGCCAGCGCACTGCGCACACTGGTGGCGGGTCAGACCGTGGGCAACTGGCGCGCGCCCGACGACCAGACTTACGACGTCAATGTGCGCCTGGCGCCACAGGCCCGCAACAACCCGGACGACCTGCAGCGCCTGCCGTTCACGCTCGGTGTCAATGCTGACGGCAGCGCGCGCATCGTGCGCCTGAACCAGGTTGCCAGCGTGACCGAATCGACCGGACCGAATCAGATCAACCGGCGCGACATGACGCGCGAAGTGGCGATCAACAGCAATGTCTATCAGCGCTCGGTGGGCGAAGTGTCCAATGACATCAAGGCGGCGCTGGCCAGCGTCAGTTTCCCGCCCGGCTACCGCTACCAGTTGGGCGGCTCAACCAAGAACATGGCCGAATCTTTCGACTACGCCATCTCCGCGCTGGCGCTGGCGATTGTCTTCATCTACATGATTCTGGCCAGCCAGTTCAAGAGCTTCTTTCAGCCGCTGGCGCTCATGACGGCGTTACCGCTGACCCTGATCGGCGTCGTGCTGGCGCTGCTGATGTTCGGCTCGACGCTGTCGATGTTTTCAATCATCGGCATCGTGATGCTAATGGGCCTGGTGACCAAGAACGCCATTTTGCTGGTGGACTTCGCCATCCGTGCCCGTGAGGACGGCATGGAACGCAGCGCCGCGCTGCTGATGGCGGCCAAGGTGCGGCTGCGCCCGATCCTGATGACCACGCTGGCCATGATCTTTGGCATGTTACCGCTCGCTTTGGCGCTGACCGAAGGCTCGGAGCAGCGCGCGCCGATGGGCCAGGCCGTCATCGGCGGCGTGATAACCTCGTCGCTCCTGACTTTGGTGGTGGTACCGGTGGTCTACTGCTACATGGATGATCTGGCGCAATGGCTGCGCCGGCGCTGGGGCGCCGGCGCCGGGTAAAATTTTGCCTGAACCGTTTACACACCCCCTGGAGTACCTACATGAATATCGAGCAAGCCCGCTTCAACATGATCGAACAGCAGATTCGTCCATGGAACGTCTTGGATGATCAGGTTCTGCACCTGCTGTCGGTTGTCAAGCGCGAAGACTTTGTGCCGCTGGCGCACAAGGCACTGGCCTTTGTCGACATGGGGATTCCAATCGGCTACGGTGAATTCATGCTGGCGCCGCGCCTGGAAGCCCGCCTGCTGCAGGATGCTGCGGTTCGCAAACATGAAAAGGTACTGGAAATCGGCGCCGGTTCAGGCTACATGGCCGCACTGCTGGCGCACCAGGCACAACGCGTGATTTCGTTGGAAATCGATCCGGATCTGGTCAAAATCGCTCGCGCCAATCTGCAAAAAGCCGGCATCCACAACGCTGAAGTGCGCCAGTTCGACGGCGCAGCCGGTACCGTGGCCGAGGCGCCGTTCGACCTCATCATGCTCAGCGGTTCAGTCGCCGAAGTGCCGCAGTCCCTGCTGGCCCAGCTCAAGGTCGGCGGCCGGCTGCTGGCCATCGTGGGCGAGGAACCCGTGATGTGCGCCACCCAGATTACCCGCACCAGCCAGGCCGAGTACACGACCAAGGTGCTGTGGGACTCGGTGGCTCCGCCCCTGCTCAATTTCCCGGTGCCATCGCATTTTCGTTTTTAACCCGTCGTCTGCCGCTGCCGGCAACGCCAACCTGAGCCTGAAAACGCCATGAAGATGTTTCGTCTGCTACCCCTGTTCGTTGCCGTCAGCGCAGCCCTGGCGCTGCCTGTACAGGCCCAAAGCCTGGTGCAACTGTACGAGTCGGCCCGCAGCTTTGATGCGTCCTACCAGTCGGCCAAATCGCTGTACGACGCCACGCTGGCCAAAGCAGATCAGGCCAAGGCGGCGATTCTGCCAACGGCCAATCTGGCGGCTGGCTATTCACGCTCCCGGCAGGACTACACGGCGGACCCGGCCACAGCAGTCGACAGCAGCTATGGCACGCAAAGTGGCACGCTGAGCGCGTCGCAGCCACTCTATCGCCCCGCCAACTGGGCCAGTTACCGCCAAGGCATCAAGCAGATTGACCTGGCCCAGGCGCAACTGGCCGTCGCCGACCAGGACCTGATCGTGCGCGTCAGCCAGGCCTACTTCGACGTGCTGGCGGCCAAGGACAGCTTGGCTTTCATCCGGGCGCAAAAGGCGGCCGTGGCCGAGCAACTGGCATCGGCGAAACGCAACTTCGAGGTTGGCACTGCGACCATCACCGACACGCGCGATGCACAAGCCAAGTACGACCTCGTGGTGGCCCAGGAAATCGCCGCCGACAACGACCTGCGCGTCAAGAAGATCGCGCTCGACCAGTTGGTTGGCACGGACAACACGCAACCACTTGCGCTGGCCAAGCTGAGCCTGCCGGCCCTGCAACCCGACGACGTCAAGATCTGGGTCAATCAATCGGAGGGCGGTCACCCCGCCATCCAGCAGGCGCAGATTGCACTCGATGTGGCGCAGCTTGAAACCGAGAAGGCCAAGGCCGGCCACAAGCCAACGCTCGACCTCAGCGCCAGCTACACGGCGATCAACAACATGGACGGCAGCAGCACCCCCGGCAGCAAAGGCTCGCATGTCAACAGCGCGACCCTGGGCCTGAGTTTCAACCTGCCCCTGTTCGCCGGCTTCGCAACGCAAAACCGCATCCGCGAAACTCTCTCACTGGAAGAAAAGGCGCGCAACGATCTCGAAGGCGCCCGCCGCACCGTGGCACAGGCCACGCGCACCGCCTTCTTCGGCGTGCTCTCCGGTCTCGGTCAGGTCAAGGCACTGGAAGCCGCTGAAGTTTCGAGCCAGAGCGCCCTGGACGCCAACCAACTCGGCTATCAGGTCGGTGTGCGCATCAACATTGACGTGCTCAATTCACAAAGCCAGTTGTTCGACACCAAGGCCAAGCTGGCCAAGGCGCGCTACGACGTGCTGCTCGGCGGCCTCAAACTGCGCCAGGCCAACGGCACACTCAAGGCCGACGACCTGCAAAGCGTCAACGCGCTCTTGGTGAAATAGAGCCCCCACGCTCCTCGCTTCGCGTAGTTCGCTGCCCCCCAACGGGGGCTAATCCGGCTTGGGCCGGCCCGGCGCCGGATTGACCACACCAACTGGCGCCCATTGCATGCGACGGCCTACACCCCGAGGCGCCCTTGCCCTTTCAAGACACGCCACTGTCAAGCAACTGCACTATCGCCTCAACCGTTCGCCCGGTCGCACCGCGATGCGCGTTGGCGAAGGCATCGGCAGCTTGGCGCGCGGCCTGCAACTGCGGCGCGTCCCGCACCAACAGCAGCACACTTGACAGCGCCTGCGCCAGATCGGCCACGCGAACGGCGGCACCGGCGGCACCAGCCAGTTCGGCAGCTTCACTGAAATTGAAGGTGTGCGGCCCCATCAGCACCGGACAGCCGCAGGCTGCAGCCTCGATCAGGTTTTGCCCACCAAGCGGCTCGAAGCTGCCACCGAGCAGCGCCACATCGCTCAGACCGAAATACAAGGCCATCTCACCGAGCGAATCGCCGAGCCAGATGCTGCGCTGGGCGTCACCGACGCTGCCGTCGACCGGTGGCCCGTCCAGCCACAGGCTGCGCCTTGAGAGCGCAAAACCTTGCGCCTGCACCAGCGCCGCCACGGCATCAAAACGTTGCGGATGGCGTGGCACGATCAGCCACTGCACGGCCAGCGCGGCCGGCTCTGCAGCCAGCAAGCGCAACAGTGCCTCTTCTTCGCCCTCGCGCGAACTGGCGAACATGATGACCGGACGCGCAAGCTGCGCGTGCCAGGCCCGGCCTTTAGCCAGTTGCACGGCATCGGGCGTGGCGTCGAACTTGAGATTACCAAACACGCCCTGCACGTGGGCACCGAACGCGGCCAGCCGTCGGGCATCGTCCTGCGTTTGCGCCCAGACTGCGGCCAGACTCGCGTAGGCGGGACGCGCGAGCCAGGCCAGGCGTCGGGTCTGGCGACAGGATTTCTCACTCAGGCGCGCGTTGGCCAGGACCAGCGGCACGCCGGCGTGGGCACAGCCGGCCGCGAGATTGGGCCAGATTTCGGTTTCCATCAGGATGCCCAGGCGCGGCCTGAAATGCGCGAGAAAACGCGCCACAGTGGCCGGTGTGTCCCACGGTTGCCAGGTCTGCATATCACCGGGGCGCAGCAGCTTCGCACCTTCGGCACGACCGGTGGCCGTACCATGCGTGAGCAGCAATCGCATGCAGGGCAGGCGCTGGCGCAAGGCAGCAACCAGAGAAGCCGCGGCACGTGTCTCACCGAGTGACACCGCATGCAACCAGACCGTGTTGCTCGCCCCCACGCTCGCCCACTTCGTGTGGCTCGCTGCCCCCCGAGGGGGCTGATCCGGCTTGGGGTGGCCCGGCGCCGGATCGATCGCACCCATACTCACGCTGTAGTAGCCAAAGCGCTCTTCCACCGCATCCAGATAGCCGGGCTCTTGCAGGCCGCGCCGCGCCAGCTTGCGCCGCAGTGCTGGCTGCAGCAGCCACATCAACAGGCTGTAGAGCCGGCGCATCATGGTTTGGCGGACCCGGAGACGGCGAGCCAAGCCTGCCAGACGACGTCCAGCGACGGCGTCGGCTGCGCAAAGACGCAGCGCTGGCGCACTGCCTGCTGCGGCCCGGTGCGCCAGGCGGTATCAAAGTTGTAGATCTGCACATGCGCCAAGTCCAGCGCCACCGCGATATGACTCAGGCCGCTGTCCACGCCGACCACGCCAGCACAGCCAGCGAGCGCATCGGTGAGCGCATCCAAGCCGAGCCGCGGCCAGACCTGCGCACGCGCAATGCCGCCGGCAATCCGCTGTGCCATCGCCTCTTCTGCATCGCTGCCATGCGGCAAAGCCACGCTATGGCCCTGATCGTTGAGCCGCTGGCCCAGCGCCTGCCAGGAGGCCAGCGGCCACTGTTTGTCGGCGCGCGAACTGCCATGCACCAGCGCTACCGCCGAGCCCACAGCCGCGCTGCTGTGCAGGCCGTAGGACTTGGCAACCGGCAGCGCGTAGCCCAGGGCCTGCGCGCACAGTTGGCGCGAACGCATCTCGGCGTGGATATGCGTCGGCAGCGTGATCGACACGTCAGCCAGCCAGCGCGCCGGCGCTTCGAAGCTCGAACCTTCGCTCGCCGCCGCCAGACCGAAACGCCGACCCTGTGGCGTCAGCCGCGCCAGTCGCGCGACCAACGCCGACTTGGTCAGGCCCTGCATGTCAATCACGGCGTCGTATTCGTCCTGCTGCAACTCCGCCTTGAAGACGCGCCAGGCCTGTCGCGTCAAGGCAGAAAAAGGCGCTTTGCGCCAGCGCCGCAACTCGCAGGAAATGACACGCTGCACACCCTCACAGCGCCGCACCAGAGGCGCAAAGCCGCGCTCCACCACCCAGTCGATCTGCGCCTGTGGTAGTGCGCTGCGGATATCCTGCACGGCCGGCATGGCATGCACCACATCGCCAAGCGACGAGAGCTTGACGATCAGGATTTTGGCCCCCACGCTTGTCACTCCGTGTACTGCGCTGCCCCCCGAGGGGACTGTTTCGCCTTGGGGCGGCCCGGCGGCGAAACTTACCCCCACAGTACGTGGGCTCAATGCGCTGCCGCGTCGATCACGGCACCGGGCTTGACTGTGCGCAGCAGGGTCAGCATCTCGGCCTCGATGCGATGCAGCGCCGCTTCGGTTTGCCCTTCGAAACGCAGTACCAGCACCGGTGTCGTGTTGGAGGCGCGAATCAGCCCGAAGCCATCGGGCCAGTCGACGCGCAGACCATCAATCGGATTCACGACAGCGGGCGCGGCAAACTTGGCTGCGGCCAGCAATTGGTCCACTAGCGTGTGAGCCTCGCCCTCGGCGCATTTGACGTTGAGCTCGGGCGTCGAGAAACTGGTCGGCAGCGCGTCGAGCACGGCGCTCGCATCGCTAGCGCGGCTCAGGATTTCAAGCAGGCGGCAACCGGCGTAGGTGCCGTCGTCAAAACCAAACCAGCGCTCCTTGAAAAAGATGTGCCCGCTCATCTCACCGCCCAGCGGTGAGGCAATCTCCTTCATCCTGGCCTTGATCAGCGAATGCCCGGTCTTGTACATCAGAGCCTTGCCGCCAGCGGCCTCAATCGTCGGCGCAAGACGCTGCGTGCACTTGACGTCATAGACGATGGTGCCGCCCGGCACGCGGCTCAGCACATCCTGCGCGAACAGCATGAGTTGGCGATCGGGATAGATGTTGTTGCCGCTGCTGGTGACGATGCCCAGGCGGTCGCCGTCGCCATCAAAGGCCAGTCCGAGTTCGGCGTCGCTGGCCTGCAGGGCGCTGATCAGGTCGCGCAGGTTCTCGGGCTTACTCGGGTCCGGATGGTGATTCGGAAAGTTGCCATCAACCTCGCTGTACATCTCGGTCACTTCGCAGCCAATCGCGCGCAGGATCGCCGGCGCCGAGGCACCGGCAATGCCGTTGCCGCAGTCGACAATGATCTTCATCGGACGTGCCAGCTTGATGTCGCCGACGATGCGCTCGCGGTAGGCCTCCAACACATCGACTTCACGCTGACGACCGCCGCTCTGCAACGACCAGGACTCATCCTCCATGATGCGGCGCAGGGCCTGGATTTCTTCGCCATAAATGGCACGGCCAGCGAGCACCATCTTGAAGCCGTTGTGGTCCTTCGGGTTATGGCTGCCGGTGACCTGGATGCCGCTGCGGCACAGGGTGCTGGCGGCAAAGTAGAGCATCGGCGTCGTCGCCATGCCAATGTCGATGACCTCGACACCGGACGCCACCAGGCCGCGCATCAGCGCCGCGCTCAGCGCCGGCCCGGTCAGGCGGCCGTCGCGCCCCACCGCCACCGTGTTTTCCCCCTCGCCGCGCGCCACGGTGCCGAAAGCCCGGCCCAGCGCCTCGGCCATCGCTTCATGGATGGTGCTCGGCACGACGCCGCGGATGTCATAGGCCTTGAAGATGGAAGCTGAAAATTGCATACCGTGGTTTCCCAAAAAAGTTGATCGGACCCTGCCCTGTACATCGAATTGTAGGGCGCAGCCACGACAGGGACAGGTCCGAAAGCGGCTGGTCCCGCGCTTGCCAGCGACGCCACGCCGCTTATCATGAAACCCATGACACCCGATGCCACCCCAACCGTCGATGACAGCCGTTACCTCGCCCTCAAGGCCCGTGACGCCCGCTTTGACGGCTGCTTCTTCACCGGCATCACCTCCACCGGCATTTATTGCCGCCCGGTCTGCCGCGTGCGCACACCCAAACGCGAGAACTGCCGCTTCTTCGATCAGGCAGCGCAGGCCGAGCAGGCCGGTTTTCGCCCCTGCCTGCGCTGCCGCCCTGAAATCGCACCGCGTACGCCGGATGGAGCGGCCGGCGTCTGGTCGATGCAGGACGCCAGCCGCATGCTGGCGCTGCAGGCGGCCCGGCTGCTCGACAGCCCCGAGGGCTGGGGCGAAGCCACACCCGGCGTGCAGCGCCTGGCACAGCGCATGGGCGTCAGCGACCGCCACCTGCGCCGCCTGTTTGAGGCGCAATGGGGCGTATCGCCGCTGCAGTACCTGCAAACGCGCCGGCTGCTATGCGCCAAGCAGTTGCTGACCGATACGCTGCTTAGCGTCACCGAGGTCGCGCGCCTGAGCGGGTTTGCCAGCCTGCGCCGCTTCAACGCGGCGTTTGCCCAGCACTACGCCCTCAATCCAACGCAGCTGCGTCGCGCTGGCAGCAAGGCATTGAGCTTGGCGCCGGATCAGGGCATGCGCGTCAAGCTCGCCTATCGCCCGCCCTACGACGTCGGTGCCATGCTGCAGTTCTTCGCCACGCGCCAGCTCGACGGCATCGAAGCCGTGACGCATGAGCGTGGCCTGCGGCAGTTGGGCATGACGGTGGGCCTCGATGTCGATGACAAGTCGTTCACCGGCTGGCTGCTGGTGCGCTTCGAGCAGACGGAACCGGCGCAGCACCGCATTGAACTGTTGCTGAGCGATTCGCTGCGCGATGTGCTGCCGCTCCTGATGGCGCGCGTGCGCGGTCTGCTCGACATCGATGCCGACCCGCAGGCCATCAACAGCGTGCTGCACGCCCGCTTTCCCGACGGCGACGGCCTGCGCGTGCCCGGCTGCCTCGACGGCTTCGAACTCGCCGTGCGCGCCGTACTCGGTCAGCGCATCAGCGTGGCGGCGGCACGCACCGTGACAACACGGCTGGTGCAGCGCTTCGGCGCCGCCATCGAGACACCGATTGCGTGGCTGAACCGCTTGTTCCCGACGCCTGCCATGCTGGCCAGCGCCAGCGGCGATGCGCTCGGGCAACTGGGCATCGTCAAGCAGCAGCAGGCCGCCATTCAGGCCATCGCAGGCGCCGTGCTTGATCGCAGCCTGCAGTTGCACGCCGGGGCCGAGCTTGAGGCCACGCTCAGGACCTTGCGCGCACTGCCCGGCGTTGGCGACTGGACCGCGCAGTACATCGCAATGCGCGCACTGCGCTGGCCCGACGCTTTTCCGGCCGGCGACGTCGCGCTGCACAAAGCCCTGGGCCTGCAAGGCGAGCGCCAACCAGCCCAGGCAGCCCTGGCATTGGCGCAAGCCTGGCAGCCCTGGCGCAGCTATGCCGTGATCCGGGCCTGGGCATCACTGCCCGTTTCAAGCAACCCTAAAATGGTCCCGACATGAAGTTCTCACCCGACACCGTTCAATGCCGCTACGCGAGTCCGCTCGGCCCGATGATCCTGGCCGCGCAGGGTGCGCGCCTGGCCGGCGTCTGGTTCGAAGGCCAGCGCCATCAGCCCGACCCATCCGAATGGCAACAGGACGAAGCCAACCCCTTGCTGCAAAAAACCATGACCCAGTTATCCGAGTACTTTGCCGGTCGGCGCCAGGTCTTTGACCTGCCCCTGGACCTCGAAAACGGTACGCCCTTCCAGCAGACGGTCTGGCGCGCCCTGCTCGCCATTGCCTGCGGCGCGCACACCAGCTACGCTGCCCTCAGCGCTGCCATCGGCAAACCAAGCGCGGTGCGTGCCGTCGGTGGTGCCGTCGGGCGCAACCCGCTGTCCATCGTCGTACCCTGCCACCGCGTACTCGGCGCGCACGGCGCCCTGACCGGTTACGCCGGTGGCCTGGAGCGTAAAGTCAAACTGCTGCAACTCGAAAGCCAGGCTTGAAGCCGGCTGGCGCAGGCAAGCCCTGGCTGGGGCGCTTCATCCTGCTGGCCGCGCTGTGGGGCGCGTCTTTTTTGTTCATGCGCATCGGCGGCCATGAATTCGGCGCCCTGGCCACGGCCGGCCTGCGCGTCTGCATCGCGACGCTGTTCCTGCTGCCGATCCTGCTCTGGCGCGGCCTCGGCCCGCAACTGGCGCAACACTGGAAGAAAGTGCTGTTCATCGGCGTCTTCAATTCCGCCATTCCGTTTGTCTGCTTCACCTACGCCCTGCTGTCGATCAGCACCGGCCTCTCAGCCATCCTCAACGCCAGCGTGCCGCTGTTCGGCGCGCTGGTGGCCTGGCTCTGGCTGAAAGACCGGCCGCATCGCCTGCGCGTGCTGGGCCTGCTGATCGGCTTTGCCGGCGTCGCTTTACTGGCCTGGGACAAGGCCAGCTTCAAGCCCGATGCCTCGGGGCTGTCGAGCGGCTGGGCCGTGCTGGCCTGCCTGCTCGGTTGTCTGTGCTACGCGCTGTCGGCCAGCTTCACCAAGCGCTACCTCGGTGGCTTGCCGGCGCTGGTGACGGCCACCGGTAGCCAGCTCGGCGCCGCACTGGCGCTGGCGCTGCCAGCGATCTGGTTCTGGCCATCGCAGACACCGGGCATGGGCGCCTGGCTGGCGCTGCTGGCACTGGGTGTTCTGTGCACCGGCGTGGCCTACATCCTGTACTTCTGGCTGATCGAAAACATCGGCCCGGCACGCGCCCTGACCGTGACCTTTGTGCTGCCGGTATTCACCATCATCTACGGCCTGATCTTCCTGCACGAAGCAGTCTCGCTCTGGATGCTGTTCTGCGGCGCCATCATCATCTGCGGCACCGCGCTCTCAGCCGACCTGCTCAAACTGCGGCGCAGCTAATCCACACTCGCGTACATGTAGTCACGCGTCAGTGGCTGGCGCGCGAGCGCGGTGTTTTGCGACTTGCAACACAGAATCTGGTACAGGTTCATCCAGCCATTGGCAAAACCGTAGGCGCAACCGGCCAGGTAGATCTGCCAGATGCGGTAGCGCCGCTCGCCGATCATGCGCACGGCTTCGTCCCTGCGCGCTTCGAGCCGGTCCGACCAGGCTTCGCAGGTGCGCGCGTAATGCCGCCGCAGGGATTCGACGTCCACCACTTCCAGATTGGCCGCAGCCATCTCGCGCAACGCCAGCGACAGGTGCGGCAATTCGCCAGCCGGAAAGACGTAGCGGTCGATAAACTCGCCGGCACCCATGCCAATCCAGCGGCTCGCCACATCGCTACTGGTGATGCCGTGATTGAGCACCAGACCATCGGGCTTGAGCAGTCGATGAATCGCCTGGAAATAGGTCGGCAGATTTTTCAGGCCGACGTGCTCGAACATGCCAACGCTGGCGATCTTGTCGTAAATCTCTCTCTGGCTCAGGTCGCGGTAGTCGCAAAGTAGTACCTCGCAACGATCCGCCAGACCGGCACGCCGGACCTGCTCGCGCGCATGCTCGAACTGGTTCTTCGACAGCGTGATGCCGGTGGCCACGGCACCGTAGCGCTGCGCTGCGCGCAGGATCAGCGCGCCCCAGCCGCAACCGATATCGAGAAAGCTCTCACCGGGTTTGAGTTGCAACTTGTTCAGAATGTGGTCGAGCTTTTGCGACTGGGCCGCCTCCAGCGAATCGCTTTCGCTGCGGTAGTAGGCGCAGGAATGGACCATATTGCGATCCAGAAATAAAGCGTAAAAATCGTTCGAAAAATCGTAGTGGTATTCAATCGCCGCGCGATCCCGGTCCCGGCTGTGGCTGGCCAGCCACTGAAAGGCCCTGGGAACGCGCTCGCTCACGCTGCGCGCCAGGCCCTCGGCAACCTGAAACACGTACTTGGGGTTTCCTTGAACCTGGATATGGCCCTCGACGAAGGCCTCGCCCAGGCTGTTGAGATTCGGCGCAATGAAATAGCGCAGCGCCGAAGGGCGTGGAATCGTCATGGTGACGTGCGGCTCACCGCAGAAATCAAAACTGCGCCCATTCCACAGCTCGATGCGCAGCGGAACCGCCGCCTGTGCGCGCATCTGGTCGAGCGTACGCAAAAAACGCCTTTCGAAGAACATATCTTTGTCTCCCCTACTGCTGTGCGCAACTTTATCAATTGCCTGGGGCCAGATCAAGCCGGGCGCAGTCGCAAGATCGATGCGATTCCGATCTGCTAACCTTGGCATCATCCTATGCAACACTCCTCAAAACCATGGCGCCCGGTCTGACGGTCCTGATTCTTTCGCTGCTGCTGGGGCTGCAGCCGATCACCACCGATTTGTACCTGCCGGCCCTGCCGGCCCTTAGCTCTGGTTTCGCCGCGCCGATGGCGCAGGCACAACTGACGCTGAGCGCACTGCTGCTGGCCTTTGGCCTGTCGCAACTGATCTGGGGCCCGCTGTCGGACCGCTTCGGCCGCCGCCCCATTTTGCTGATCGGAATGACGGCCTATGTGCTGGCCTCCATTGGCAGCACGCTGGCACCCAGCATGGGCCTGCTGATCATCTGGCGCACCGTGCAGGGCGCCGCCATGGGCGCTGGCGTGATGTGCGCACGCGCCATCGTGCGTGACCTGTACACGCCGGCGCAGGGTGCCCGTGCCATGTCCAAGGGCTTGAGCGGCCTGGGCGTGATCGCCTGCCTGAGCCCGCCACTGGGCGGCGCGCTGTCGGATCTGTTCAGTTGGCGCATCGCCCTCTTGACGCTGGCCATCTTTGGCGCCGTCTGCCTGGGCCTGATCGCACTGCGCTTTGAGGAAACCGTGAAGCAGAAAAATCCGCGCGCGCTGCAGCCGGCAACGCTGCTAAAGACCTGGCTGATGATCCTGCGCAACCCCACGTTCTGGGCCTTCTCGGCGCTGTCGGGCGCCTCCTACGGCGGCCTGTTCACCTTTCTGGCATCGAGCTCCTTCGTCTTCATCCAGGTGCTGGGCCTGAGCAAGACGGCATACGGCATGCTCATGTTCTCCAATTCACTGGCCTACATCGTTGGCACCTTCGCCTGCCGCTGGCTGATCGCGCGTCTGGGCGTGCGGCGATCGGTGGCGATTGCCGGCGCCCTGACGCTGACGGGCGGCAGCGCCATGGGACTGCTGGCGCTGAGCGGGCTGCGTTCGCCCTGGGCCATCATGCTGCCGCAGATTGTCTTCATGCTGGGCCACGGCATCCACCAGCCCTGCGGTCAAAGCGGCGCCGTTTCGCCGTTCCCGCAGGCCGCCGGTGCCGCGTCGGCCCTCAATGGTTTCCTGATGATGATGGCCGCCTTTTTCATGGGCGGCTGGCTCGGCCGCCACATGGACGGCAGCGTGCTCCCGCTGGTCTATGGCGTCTGGTTCTGGAGCGTGCTGATCAGCCTCACGGCCTGGACCCTGGTGCAAAAGTATGGGGACCCCGTTGGTCACTGACACCTATATTGCATTGGCAGGCCCGACGGCTTCGGGCAAGACCGCCGCCGCACTGGCGATTGCGCAGGCGTTCGACGTCGAAATCATCAGCGTCGATTCGGCCCTGGTCTACCGCGGCATGGACATCGGCACAGCCAAGCCCAGCGCAGCAGAACTGGCCGCCGTGCCGCACCACCTGATCGACATTCGCGACCCACTGCAGGCCTACAGCGCAGCCGAGTTCGTGAGCGACGCACAGCGGCTGATCGCCGACATCCACGCACGTGGCAAGTGGCCACTGCTGGTGGGCGGCACCATGCTCTACTTCAAGGCACTGATGGTCGGCATCGATGCCATGCCGAAGGCCGACCCCGCCCTGCGCGCTGCCATCGAGGCCCAAGCGCGTCGCGAGGGCTGGGCCGCGTTGCACGCCGAACTGGCACGGGTCGATCCGCTGACCGCGCAGCGCCTGCACCCGGCCGACTCGCAACGCATCCAGCGTGCGCTCGAAGTGTTCCGCGCCAGCGGACAGCCGCTCTCAAGCTTCCACACGCGGGCAGCGGCTGCCGTCACCGAGACAAGCGCCCAGCCGCTGCTGATTTCACTGGAGCCGATGGAGCGGGCCTGGCTGCATCAGCGTATTGCCGTGCGTTTCGACGCCATGCTGGAGGCCGGTCTGATCGACGAAGTGAAAGCCTTGCGCGCGCGCGGCGACCTGCATGCCGAGCTGCCCTCAATGCGTTGCGTCGGCTACCGCCAGACCTGGGAAGCGCTGGACGGCCTGTGGCCAATGATTGAGTTGCGCGACAAGGGCATTTTCGCCACGCGCCAACTCGCCAAACGCCAGCTGACCTGGCTGCGCTCAATGCCAGCGCGCCAGACCGTGGCCTGCGATGCACCGGATGCGCTGCAGCAGGTGTTGGAGCGGGTGCGAACTTTTTTCGCGGGACAGCCATGAGCCTGGTCATCACCGATCTGGCCAAACGCTACGGCGAGGTGCCGGTGTTTGCCAACGTCTCACTGACGGTGGCTGATGGCGAGTTCGTCGCCATCGTTGGCGAATCGGGTGTTGGCAAATCGACGCTGCTCAACTGCATGGCCGGGCTCGACAGTTGGGACAGCGGCAGCGTGATCCTCGACGGGCAGGACCTCGGCCAGTTGAACGACGAGCAGAAGTCACGCCTGCGGCGCGAGAAAACCGGTTTTGTTTTTCAGGCCTTTCACGTGCTACCGCACCTCGACGTGGCGCAGAACGTGGCGCTGCCCTTGCTGCTGCTGGGCCAGCACGACGACACCCGCGTGCAGGCCATGCTCGAAGCCGTGGGTCTGGCCGGTCTGGGTGCGCGCCTGCCGCAGCAACTCAGCGGCGGGCAACTGCAGCGCGTCGCAATTGCGCGCGCGCTGGTGCACCGCCCTAGCCTGCTGCTGGCCGACGAGCCGACCGGCAACCTCGACCCCGCCACCGCAGCACGCGTGATGGACGCGCTGATCGGGCAGAGCCGTGAGCACGGCGCCTCGCTCGTGCTGGTGACGCATTCGCAAGCCGCCGCCAGCCGCGCTGACCGCGTGCTGCACCTAAGCAGCACGGGCTGCGCTTAGTCAATCACCAAGCGCTGCACGCCACCGGCCGGGCGTTTTTTCGGCAGCGTCAGCGTCAACACGCCGTTGTCATACTTGGCCTTGACCTGCGCCGCGTCGATGTCCATCGGCAACTGGAAGCTGCGCGAGACAGCGCCGTAATAGCGTTCGCTGCGCAACACCTTTTCGTCCTTGCTTGTGCTATCTTCCTGCTTGACTTCGGCGCGCAGCGTCACCACGTTGCCGTCGAGCGAAACATGGATCTCATTCTTGCTCACGCCCGGCACTTCGGCCTGCACGCTGTAGCTGGTTTCGGTCTCCTTGACATCGACCTTGATCTGGGCCGGGCTTGGCAAGGGATCGCCGTGCAGCGGTTTGACATAAAAGCCGGGAGCGACATCACGGAAGAAGTCGTCAAAAAGATTGCCACGGTTAATCAATGCGTTCATTTTCTTGCTCCTTGTATTGCTTACCAGGGCTGACTCCCACGATCCCCATGAACGCGGGACCCTGATGTCCATGTAGGTCAGCCAATCCGAGACTCAAGAGCCAGAACGCAAATGTTTGCGCAAGATCAAACGCCGTTCAGGGTCGGTAGACCTCAAGGCCGACGACCCCGATTTTTTGCAACCCCGCACGCTGCGAAGCGCTCAGCACGGCGGCCACCGTGTCGTACTTGGCCTGCGGATGCGAGTGAATGTGAATCTCGGGCTGGGCGCCAAGTTGCGCTGCAGCCTGCAGGCGCTGCGCCAACACGGCACGGTCCGCCAGCGGCTCACCATTCCACAGCAACTGGTTTGACGCCGTAACCTCGATCCGCACCACCGGCGGCTCGAACGCCAGCACCGGCGGCACGGCACCGGGCAACTCCATGTTGACGGAATGCAGGCGGATCGGGATCGTGATGATGAGCATCACCAACAGCACCAGCAGCACATCGATCAGCGGCGTGATGTTCATGCCAGCGCTGAGCTCGGGCTCGGGCGCATCGAGGGCTTGGTCGAAATCAATCGCCATGATCAGGGGCTTCCGTGACAAAGCCGATGCGCGCAATGCCGGCCTGCTGTACGGCCGACAGAACGCGCGCCACGGCCTCGAAATCGGCGCGGGCATCGCCGCGGATATGGACCTCGGGCTGCGGTGTTTGTGCGGCGATCCGTTTCAAGCGATCGCTCAGGCTTTGCGGGTCGGTCAAGCGGGCGTCAAACCAGTAGGTCGCGCCGGCGACGTCGACCGAAATAACGACTGTTTCAGGCTGACGTTGCTGCAGTTCGCTGGTCTGGCGCGGCAAGCGCACGGCAACCGAGGTGTTGATCACCGGAATCGTGATCAAAAAAATGATCAACAGCACCAGCATCACGTCAACCAGCGGCGTGGTGTTGATCTCGGACAGATCGGCGTCGTCATCGACGTCTTCGGGATAGCTGATGGCCATGCTCAGGCGCTCCGACGGCTGGCCGGCAGAGCCTTGTCCATTTCTTCGAGCAGTTGCGTGTGCAGTTCCGAACCAAAGCCCTTGATCGCGTGCAACAGCACGCGGTTGCGCCGCACCAGCCAGTTGTAGCCGAGCACGGCCGGCACCGCGACGGCCAAGCCCAGCGCCGTCATGATCAGCGCCTCACCGACCGGGCCCGCCACCTTGTCGATCGAAGCCTGGCCTGAAACTCCAATCGTCACCAGCGCGTTGTAAATGCCCCAGACGGTGCCGAACAGGCCAACAAAGGGCGCGGTGGAACCGACCGTGGCCAGCACCGAAAACCCTTCCTGACTGCGCAGTTGCAGGCTTGATACCGACTGCACGATGTCCTGGCTGAGCCAGGCACCCAGATCGACCTGCCGCGCCACACCGGTGTACCGGCGC
Source organism: uncultured beta proteobacterium (assembly GCA_903920695.1). Taxonomy (GTDB): domain Bacteria; phylum Pseudomonadota; class Gammaproteobacteria; order Burkholderiales; family Burkholderiaceae_C; genus Rhodoferax. Next base: position 17,924 of record CAIXNB010000167.1, on the reverse strand, counting down.
GCCGCCTGCAGCACCGAATCCACCATGGCGCGCAGCGGGCTGCTCGCCGCCAGTGCCGCACCGCGCCGCTGCAGCGATTCGGGGCCGGCAAAGGCTTGCTGGGCCGCGCGCAGTTGCGAATTCAACTGGCGCTGTGCCAGCCATTTGGCAATGATGAAATACCAGCTCAGCAGCGACATCAGCGCCAGGATCACGAGCGTGCCGCGTGCCACCCAATCGCCCTGCAGCCAGACCGAGCGCAAGCCGTAGGGATTGAGCGCCGCGTCAGCGACCGGTGTGACGATGGCCGCAGCTCCGGACTGCGCTTGCGCCAGGCCTGTGGCAAGCAGGCTGAGCAAAGCAATCAGCAGCCAGGGAGAAACACAGCGCGAAAGTTGAAGAGGTCTGGTCATGGTGCTTTCCTGAAGAATTCGGTTCGGTGCGTTACGGGTGTTCATTTGCATTTGCCGCGCACCGCAGCAATCGGAATGGTGATGATCGCAAACAGGGTGCCAGTGGCATCGGGGCGGATGCAATCGGGTATCTCGGCCTCTGTGACACCCTCCGACAATTTGTCACGCGACCTGCCACCATTGAGTTGCTCGTTGGCCATCTCGGAGAGGCTGCGTTGGCGCGGTGCGTTCTGCATGACATGGGGATAGAGATTCAATGGCGCGCTGCCGGCCACCGGGCCTGCTGGCGCAGTTCTGGCTGACGCGGGCGCTGCGGATGATGGTGAAACGGGCACAGCCTCGACCGGCGTGATCGCCGCCGGTCGCACTGGTGCTGGTGCTGGTGCTGGTGCTGGTGCTGGTGCCGGCATCGCAGCGGGCGCTGGTAATGGCGCTGGCACTGCTGCTGGCGCTGGCACGGGCGGCGCTACCGGCACGGGTGCCGGAGTCGGTATGGGTGCCGGTGCCGGCACCGGCGTTGCTAGCGGTGTGGGCGTCGGCACAGGTTCCGGGACGGGCAGCGGTACTGGCGCCGGCATCGGTGTCGGTTCCGGCACGGCTGGCAGCGGCGCGACCGGCTCTGGCTTGGGCAGCACCGGCGGCGCAATCGGGGCCGGCGGCTCGGGCCGCACGACCTCGCGTGCCACGGGTGGTGGTGGCGTCGGTACCACTGGCAGCGGCTTGATTTCGAGCGGCTTCTCCGGTGCTGCTTCAATCGCTTTCGGTTTCGTGACCGCCGGCAACGGCGGCACGGCTGTGACAAGCTTCGGCAGCGGTACCGTGATCGGCGTCGGTGGCTTCTCGCGCAGCAAGGTAATGGGCGCCAGGTACCGCACCACAGAACGCGCCGTCTGCACCATCGGCGCCGATTGCAGCGCCAGCCAAAGCAGGGCCAGATGCAGGGCGCCCGTTGTCAGCACCGCCGCACGCGAGACACGCGGCCGATTGGGTAGGCCGCCCAGTGGTTCAGCCCAGCTCACGCGCCGCACTCCCGATGGCGCAGCAGGCGCCTGACGAAGCGATCACGCATCGCAGCGGGGTGAGGAAATGGGCATGAAGAACTCCAGCAACACACGGCGTACATCTTAACCACCAGCCTTTCATTGCAAGCGACCTGTTTCGGATGGCCGAAACTGCAGATGGATCATGAACCCAACGACTTGTCATTGCGGGCTCCGACCCGCAATCCATGCTACGTGTGGCACTGGATCCCGGATCGAGTCCGGGATGACAAACCAGGGGGCGATGCTTTGCGCCATCGCAACAAGAATGGCTCATGGAGAGGAGCCCGCAGGGCGTGGCGATTCATTCGCCCAATGCACCTACACTGCGACTTGTCCCCATGATTGATCTGCTCAAAACTTTTTCCTGGCAAGAGCTGCGCCATCACCCTTGGCGCAACGCGGCGGCGTCGTTGGCGGTGATGCTGGGCGTGGCGCTGGCGTTCTCGGTGCATTTGATCAACGCCTCCGCGCTCGATGAGTTCTCCAAGGCCGTGCGCTCGGTCGGCGGCCAGCCGGACCTGGAACTGCGCGCGGTGCAGGGCACGTTTGACGAGGCGCTGTACGCCCGCATCGCCGCCAACCCACAAGTGGCACTGGCCTCGCCGGTGCTCGAAGTTACGACCAATGCACTGACCGATCAGGGCGAGCGCTTGAGCCTGCGTCTGGTCGGCGTCGATGCCCTGCTGGTGGCCGCCGTGGCGCCGGCGCTGATGCCGCAGCCAGCCCGTGGTGCAGACCGCATGGCACTGTTCGCACCCGACACAGTCTTCCTCAACACGGCAGCGCGCCAGCGCCTGGGCAGCGCGCGCATTCAATTGCAAAGCGCCCAGCAACTCAAGACCGTCACCGTGGCCGGCAGCGTCGGCGCCGCCGGTGGCGCGCTCGCCGTGATGGACATCGGCGCCGCGCAAGACCTGCTGGGCCGACAAGGGCAGCTCACACGCATCGACCTGCGCCTGCAAGCCGGCGTTGATCGCGCCGCCTTCATGCACGCGCTGCAAGCTTCTGCCGACTGGCCGCTCGGTGTCACGCTGACCGAGCCGGGCGACGCGCTGGCCCAGGTCAGCAACATGTCGCGCGCCTACCGCGTCAACCTCAGCGTGCTGGCGCTGGTGGCGCTATTCACCGGCGCGTTTCTGGTGTTCTCGGTGCTGTCGCTGAGTGTGGCCAAACGCACGCAGCAGTTTGCGCTGCTTGGCGTGCTGGGCCTGAGCGCGCGCGACCGTTTGCGCTTGGTGCTGTGGGAATCGCTCGCGCTCGGCCTGGTGGGCAGCGCCGCCGGCATCGGCCTGGGCACGGCGCTGGCGGCACTGGCCTTGCAACTGCTGGGCGGCGACCTCGGTGGCGGCTACTTTGCCGGCGTGGCGCCGAGCCTGCAATGGGATGCTTGGGCGGCAACGGGCTATGGTTTGCTGGGCATCGCCGCAGCACTGGCCGGTGGCTGGTGGCCAGCGCGCCAGGCGCAGCGGCTGGCGCCGGCATTAGCGCTCAAGGGGCTCGGTGCCGATCTGGTTTCGCGGCGCAGCCACTGGCTCAGCCTGCTTCTGCTCGCAGCCAGCGCCTTGCTCACACTGGCGCCTGCCGTCTACGAGATCCCACTGGCCGCCTATCTGTCCATCGGCATGCTGCTGGTAGGCGGCATCACCGCCCTGCCCTGGCTGATCGGCCTGCTGCTGGACCGGATCGCACCGCTGCTGGCGCACCAAGCGCTGCCACTACTGGCGGTGGAACGGGCGCGGCGCGTGCGCGAAAGCGCGGCCGTGGCCGTCAGCGGTGTCGTGGCCTCGCTCAGTCTGGCCGTGGCGCTGACGGTGATGGTGGCGAGCTTTCGCGATTCCATGCTGCAGTGGCTCGATCAGGTGCTGCCGACCGATGTCTACGTGCGCAGCGCGCGCAGCCTCGGTGCCAGTGACACCGTTTACTTCAGCCCGGAATTTGTGCAGGCCACAGCCCGTATCAAAGGTGTGCAGCGCGTGCAGCCGCTGCGCCAGCTCTCGCTGCTGCTGGACCCGGCGCGCCCGGCCGTAGCACTGATCGCACGCGACCTGAGCGACCCGGCGCGCAAGCTGCCACTGGTGGGTGAGCCGCTGCCGGTGCCACCGGGACAAGTCGGCATCTATGTCAGCGAGGCCATGCTCGATTTGCATGGCGCACGTATCGGCCAGGTGTTCACGCCGCTGGCGGCTGCGTTCAAGGCGCTGGCCTCGTCACCGGGCGACACACCAAACTTTTTTGTCGCCGGCGTCTGGCGCGACTACGCCCACCAGAACGGCGCCATCGCCATCGACAAGCAGGCCTTCGAGACCCTCAGCGGCGACCGACGCGCCAACGACCTGGGGCTCTGGCTCGACGCGCAGGCCGACACAGAGCGCGTGCAACAGGCGCTGCGCACGCTGGCCGACGGCTTTGGCGCGGGCAGCGGGGCATTGCTTGAATTCGGCACCTCGCGCCAGATCCGCGCCACCTCGATGCGCATCTTCGACCGCAGCTTTGCCGTCACCTACTGGCTGCAGGCCATCGCCATCGGCATCGGCCTGTTCGGTGTGGCTGCGAGCTTCAGCGCACAGGTGCTGGCGCGGCGCAAGGAATTCGGCCTGCTGATGCACCTGGGCCTGACGCGTCGGCAGATCCTCACTGTGGTGGCACTCGAAGGCGCAGCCTGGACCAGCCTGGGCGCCATCGCCGGGCTGGGCCTGGGCCTGCTGGTAGCCGTCGTGCTGGTGGATGTAGTGAACCCGCAGAGTTTTCACTGGACCATGGACCTGCTGCTGCCCTGGACCCGGCTGACCGCCCTGTGCCTGGCCGTGATCACCGCAGGCACGGTGACGGCCTGGCTGGCGGGCAGCGCAGCGGCTGGCAAGGATGCGGTGCTGGCGGTGAAGGAGGATTGGTAGTGCGGCGGCGGCCCTGATCAAGAACGGGCTGCTGCAATACCGGGGCGATGAAGGGTCACTCGAAACACATTCCAGTCATCCGCCGAAACCATGTGAAACCAGCGGCAAGTTGAAAGCTGACCTACGATTTTCCCGGAACCAGCCGTTCGTGGCAGAGCCTAAAAACCGGGAAGCACTCATCGAACTTCGACAATCAATTTTCCCGATTGGTCGTCAACAGCGCAGCGTACGGCGAAGTCGTTCCATGCGCCGTCAAGCGAGGCACTACCCCTTGTTCAGAGCAAGGCGTCCTCAAATGGAGTCGGGCAGAGGATTACTTGGCAGGGTAATCCAAATCAGCGCGCCTGTTCTGTTCATTGGCCACCTCATCGTGACCCATGGCTCTTGGCTTTTCTTCACCAAAGCTGACCGCTTCCATCTGCGTGTCCTTCACGCCAAAGAGCTTCAGCGACTTGAGGACGGCCTGCGCCCGCTTCTGACCGAGCGCAAGGTTGTACTCGGCACCGCCGAGTTCATCTGTATTGCCTTCAATCTTGATGGAAACCGATGGATGAGATGCAAGGTATTTCCCGTGCAATTCGATGAGCGGTCTGGCTGCAGGTTTGAGCACGGCCTGGTCAAAATCGAAATAGACACTGCGCTCCTTGTACAGCGGATTGAGTGGATCAAGGTACGGCAGGAGCTGGGTGACCGGCTTGGGCGTCACTGCTGCGGGCTGACTCACGTTCGGACTGGTCGCAGTCGGGGCGCTTGGCGGGCTGGCTGCGGCGGTCACCGGCGAAACGGGAGGCGTGCTGCTGCAGGCCGCAAGAAAAGCGGACGCCAGCACAGCTGCAACAAGACTAGTGCGAACTTGAACAGACATTTGAATTCTCCAATAGGAACGTTTCGAAAGAACAAGTCTTCCTATTGCCTGAATTCTTGCGTGCAAGACTTAGGCGAAACTGAAAAGCACGGTGACACGCAAGACATGGCCGCGCTGCCAGCCTGTCGGTCGGGTTAGATGTTTGGATGGAAGATGATCCGAATGCCGATGAACGGCCGCCACGGCGAGGCGCTTTCAGTTTCATCTAAGTCTTGCGACACACAATTTCAACCAGCATCCATTCCTGCGGAAACTGGATCATTCCTTGTTTCAATGTTTGCAGCCCATATGACCGTCAGATTTCTCAAGTTCCTGGCCATTTGCCTAGCCATCACCGTGTCGGTAAACGGATATGCCCTGAAGCTCAACGCCCAGCATGTCATTGTGGTGAGTGATCAGGCCGGGCAGGTGCTATTTGCGAAGAATGCCGATGTGGCCGTGCCGATTGCGTCACTGACCAAATTGTTGACAGCCATGGTCATACTCGACAGCAAGCCCGACATGAACGAGAAGATATTGATTGGCACAACCGACATGGACGCGCTCAAGCACAGCCGGTCGCACGTGCCTGTCGGAGCCACACTGACGCGCCGCGAAGCGTTTCAGCTGGCCTTGATGTCTTCGGACAACCGGGCGGCTGCAGCCCTGGCGCGAACGTACCGTGGCGGCTATCCTGCCTTCATCATTGCAGTGAACGAAAAGCTCATGGCCGAACTGTCACTTTTCACAACACCCACCATCTGGTTGGCAACAAGGGGGGGTCCATCCTGCTGTCAAAAACCGGCTTCACCAACGCGGCCGGCCATTGCCTGATCATGCGAATCAAGCAGGCGGGACACAAGGTCACCCTGGTTTTGCTCAATACAAACGGGGGCCCTTCCAGCCGCTCAGACGCTTTGAGAATACGTCGACTGGTGACCCATCCCGCGCCGCCGAGGCCTGGACGATCAACCGCGTGATTCAGGATTCATCACTTTAGTCAATATGCCGCAGGCCAACCAAGGAAGAACCACATGACATGAACAAGACTTTTCACCCACTCTGCTCTGGCATCCTCTTTGTCAGTCTCTTCATTGGCGCCCAAGTTCAGGCACAGGCGTTTCAGATCGGCTTTGTCAGAACGGACCGGATCCTGAAGGAAGCCACCAGCGCCAAGGAAGCCCAAGCCAGAATCGAGAAGGACTTCACCGCGCGCGACCGGGAGCTGACGAGTCAGGCCCTCGATCTGAAGACCTCGATCGAAAAGTTTCAAGTTGAAGCGCCTACGCTTTCGCAGACACAGCAGGTCAGCCGCCAAAAATCCTTGGCGGAGCAGGATCGTGAACTGCAGCGAAAGCGCCGCGCATTTCCGGAAGATCTGAACGCCCGCAAAAACGAGGAATGGCAACAACTGCTTGCCAATGCAAATCGGGTCGTCAAGCAAGTGGCCGAGACCGAGAAATATGATGTCGTGGTGCAGGATGCGGTCTATATCAATCCGAAATACGACATCACCGACAAGGTCCTCGCGGTCTTGAATGCACAAAAAACCAGCGCGCAGTAGCCCAATTACGCCCGACGGCCCGTAGCGAACCACCTTGGCGGAAAATACACCGATGCGATTGTTGCTGGTGGAAGACGACTTGATGATCGGGGAATCCGTTCTGGATTTGCTCCGGGGCGAGGGCTACGCGGTCGATTGGGTCAAGGATGGCGAGATGGCTGATACGGCACTCGAAACGCAGACCTACGACCTTGTGCTGCTCGATCTCGGGCTGCCGCGGCGCGACGGACTGGCCGTCCTGCACAAGCTGCGCTCACGCAAGAACCGCACACCCGTGCTCATCGCAACCGCCCGCGACGCCGTGCCGCAGCGGGTCGAGGGTCTCGACATGGGCGCCGACGACTACATCGTCAAGCCCTATGAGCTCGATGAACTGCTGGCCCGTATCCGCGCGCTGATACGTCGCGCCGCCGGCCGGGCAGAGCCGGTCTACGAACACATGGACGTCAGCATCGACCCGGTCACGCGCGAAGTGATGGTGAGCGGCCAGCCCGTCGTGCTGTCGGCGCGCGAATGGGCTGTGCTGGAGTTGTTGATGGCACGCCCGGGCATGGTGCTGTCCCGCAAGCAGCTCGAAGAGAAGCTCTTCAGCTGGAAGGATGATGTCAGCAGCAATGCGGTGGAGGTCTATATCTACGGTCTGCGCAAGAAGCTGGGCACGAACCTGATCCAGAATGTGCGCGGCGTCGGCTACATGGTGCCCAGGGGGACAGCATGAATCGTGTCCTGTCACATTCGCTGCGCGCCAGGCTGCTGTGGTTTCTGCTGGTCGCGGTCATCCTGACGGCAGGCGCCCAGGCCCTGATCGCCTATCGCACCGCCTTGGCCGAGACCGACGACATCTTCGACCACCAGATGCAGCAAATGGCGCTCTCCCTGCGGCCCGGCCTGCCGGTGGGCAGTGGACTCAATGACCGGACTGCGGCGCCAGACGAAGACAACTTCGATTTCGTGGTCCAGGTCTGGACCACAGACGGCTCCAATGTGTTCCAGTCAACCGGCCGGGCCGAGTTACCGCAGCGCGCGGTGCTTGGATTCTCCAACGTGGAGGCCCGAGGGACGACCTACCGCCTGTTCTCGGTGGCAACCGGCTCGCAGGTCATTCAGTTGGCGCAAGATCTTGCGGCGCGCCGGCAAATGGCCAGCACGCTGGCATTGCGCACCGTCAGCCCGATCATCCTGCTGGTGCCGATCCTGATGCTGTTGGTCTGGTGGGTGGTCAGCGCGTCACTGGCGCCCGTCGCGCGCGTGCAGCGGCAAATCGCGGCGCGTCAGGCCGATGAGCTCAGTGAGCTCAATGAAGCCGATCTCCCGGATGAGATCCGGCCACTGGTCCAGGAGTTGAACCTGCTGTTCGCCCGTGTGCAACAGGCCTTCGATGCGCAAAAGAATTTTGTCGCAGACGCAGCACACGAATTGCGCTCACCACTGGCCGCCCTGAAGCTGCAAGTTCAGGGTCTGCGCCGCGCAGCGGATGATGGTGCGCGCGAACTCTCGGTCAACCGGCTCAGTGCCGGCATCGATCGCGCCACCCGGCTGGTCGAGCAGCTCCTAGTGCTGGCGCGCCAGCAAGCCACTTCGGCTGCGGATGCGAAGGCTGAACCGGTTCAGCTGGCCCGGCTTGCCCGCCTCGTGCTGGCCGACATGACGCCAGCGGCCATGAGCCGGCAAATCGATCTCGGCCTGGTTCACGCCGATGAAAACGTGGTGGCTGGACATGACGAGGCATTGCGCATCCTGATCCGCAATCTGCTCGATAACGCCATCAAATACACACCCCTGGGCGGCACGGTGAATCTCGCGATTCACTGCGACGATGGAAAAACGTTGCTGACGGTTGATGACAGCGGCCCTAGCATTGCGACGCAGGACAGCGAACGTGTTCTGGATCGCTTCTATCGTGTGGCGGGCGCGCAGGCAAACGGCAGCGGGCTGGGCTTGGCCATCGTCAAGACGATTGCCGAACTGCATCACGCGACGTTGACCCTGAGCGAGTCCGCCAGCCTGGGCGGACTTCGTGTCGCTGTGACTTTCGCAAGCGCCAAATAAGGCATTGCGATCTTCCCGGCAACGCAGGCGCCGCAGCGACGGCTTGATTTCAGTTCCGTCTAAGTTGAGCTTCTGATAATTCAGCAGTGGTTCTTCACAAGCTCTTGAAAGGAACTGAAATGAATGCTCAATTTTTCACACCTCGGCGCATCGCCTTGACGCTCGTATCCGCTGCCATCATTGCGGCTGCGGGCGTTGGCACTGTGAGCTTCTCGCGCGCCCACGCTTCCACGCCGCCTGCTCCCACTATGGCTGCCCTCGCACCGGTCGTGTCGGTGCCTGATTTTTCACAAATTGTTGAACGCAACGGCCCTGCGGTCGTAAACATCAGTGTCACTGGCATGGTCCATACATCAGAGGATGGCAGCGAAGGTGGGGCTGCGCAACACCGCGGCGTGCCCGGCATGGATCCGAGTGATCCATTGTTCCAGTTCTTCCGGCACTTTCAGGGACCCAACGGTGGCTTCCCAGGTCAATCCCAGATGCCTATGCACGGTCAGGGCTCGGGTTTCATCGTCAGCGCCAACGGCGTCATCCTCACCAACGCCCATGTTGTGAGCGACGCCAAGGAGGTGATGGTCAAACTGACGGATCATCGCGAGTTTCGGGCCAAGGTTCTGGGCACGGACATGAAGACCGATATCGCCGTGCTCAAGATTGATGCCAGTGGGCTGCCGGTTGTTCCGCTGGGCAATACGCGCAGTTTGAAAGTGGGCGAATGGGTGCTGGCCATTGGCTCGCCGTTCGGCTTCGAGAACAGCGTGACCGCTGGCGTCGTGAGCGCCAAAGGGCGATCCCTGCCGGACGATGGGTTCGTGCCCTTTATTCAGACTGACGTCGCGGTGAATCCGGGAAATTCCGGAGGGCCGCTGTTCAACGCGCGTGGCGAAGTGGTCGGCATCAACTCGCAGATTTACAGCCGCACGGGTGGCTATCAGGGCCTGTCGTTTGCGATTCCGATTGAAATGGCAACCAAGGTCAAGGACCAGATCATCACAACCGGCAAGGCCAGCCATGCGCGGCTCGGTGTCGCGATCCAGGAGGTGAACCAGAGTTTTGCAGACGCGTTCAAGCTCGACAAGCCCGAAGGTGCGCTGGTGTCCTCGGTTGATAAAGGCGGGCCTGCGGACATGGCCGGCCTCAAGAGCGGTGATGTGATCCGCAAAGTCAACGGGCAGCCCATCATCACATCGGGTGACCTGCCTTCGCTGATCGGCAACGCCGCGCCAGGGGAAAAAGTGAGTCTTGAAATCTGGCGTCAGGGCAAGCGCGAGGAAATCTCGGCGACGCTCGGCAACGCTGGCGACAAGGGCGAGAAGCTTGCCATGGCAGACAAGGGTGTCGACAAGGGCAAACTCGGTCTGGCTTTGCGCGCGCTGCAGCCACAGGAAAAGCATGAGACCGGAGTGACACGCGGCTTGCTGATCGAAGGCGTTGGCGGCCCGTCGGCTGCTGCCGGGGTACAGCCGGGTGATGTACTGATTGCAGTCAATGGCATGCCCATCGACAGCATTGACCAAGTGCGTGCCATCGTCGCCAAGTCGAATAAATCGGTGGCCTTACTGATCGAACGCGATGGCAGCCAGATCTTTGTGCCGGTGCGCGTTGGCTGATCTTCAATCGCCAGGCCAAGTGGCCGCACAGGATCCACGCATGCACACGCTGGACGCGGCAGCGCGTCAGCGTGGCATCGAAGCTGCTCATCCTGTACCGGAGCGCGCACTCGCCACCCACATCCTGCCGACCTCGGCCACCATGATCGGCGTTTGCATGACGGTGCTTTCGATTGGTCACCTTGGGCCGGCAGGCGAGTTGCGCCTGGTAGTGGACAAATTGCTGGCGATCGACGCCGTTGTGTTCCTGATCAGCGCGCTGCTGTCCTTCATGTCGATGCGTGTTGGTCGGCATGCGCAGCGCAACGAAGCGCGCGCCGATCTGGTCTTTATCGGCGGGCTGGTCCTGTTGGCGCTGGTGGCGGTTACTTTGGCCTTCTATATCACTTGACTCAATGTGCGGATCGGCCTTTTGGCATCAAATCATGAAATGAGGCTTGATTAGCGGGCGCAGTGCCGACTTCAATGTCAACAATGCGGATATGGCGGCTTTCAAGCCAGGCTGTTCGACACCGAGGATCGCACGAGTGCTGTCAGAATCAGGCATCGCAAACCAATGAACCCGCCAAAATGAAAACGCAAGCATTCAATGATGCCGCCCGAAACGGGAACCGCCGCCTTGCTGCGGGACGGCTACCGGAGTGAATACATTGGCCATCAGCATCGGTCCGTTTGCCCTGCCAACCCAATTTATGATCCTGCTGATCTGCGCAGCGGTGGCCGCAGCGGTCGGCCACTTCGTCGGGCGGCGCCAGCAGGTCGGCATCAGCGGCGCGTTGACCGACATGCTGTTGGCCGCCGGTCTCGCCGCACGCATCGCTTTCGTCGCCATCTGGTTCGAGCACTACCGCGCCGCGCCGTGGACCATCCTCGATATCCGCGATGGTGGCTTCACGCTATCGGCTGGTGTCGCTGCCGCCATCATGCTGGCGCTCTGGCAAGGCTGGCGACGCGCGGCGCTGCGAGGTCCGCTGACGATGGGGTTGCTGGCTGGCGCCCTGGTCTGGACCGTGGCGCCGGCGATACTGCGCCTGGGCACGGGGCCGACGCTGTCGGACCTGGAGGGCGTTCCACTCGTGACACTGCAAGGGTCACCCGAAAGCCTGACCCGGGTGGCGCATGGCAAGCCCATGGTCGTCAACCTGTGGGCGACCTGGTGTCCGCCATGCCGTCGCGAGATGCCTGTGCTGGCCGCTGCACAGCAGCAGATTCCGGGCGTGAGCTTCATTTTTTGCGGATCAGGGCGAAAACCCTGCCACGGTTCAGAAGTACCTCTCTGACCGACAGTTGGTTCTCGCCAATGTGCTGCTTGATACCCGCAAGAAATTGGCAGAGCAAGTGGGCTCCGCGGGATTGCCGACCACGCTGTTCTTTGACGCAAACGGTCAGTTGGTTGATACCCATATCGGCGCCCTGTCAGCGGCGTCGCTCGCCAGCAAGCTGAAGATACTGGGGAAACCTGAGTGAGCGACACTGGCGATACGGCTTGTCGATTTCCAAAGAGCGTCAGCTCAGTAACTTGCGCCAGGTACCGATGTTATGGACCTTCAGGTATCCCTTCTTGCGCAGCATTAGCTTTGCCATTCCACTTCGTGTGCCGCTTGCACAACAAAGAACAACCGGTGAAGACTTGGGTATCTCACCGAGCCTGCTTCCCAACTCCTGCAGGGGGATGTTGATTGTTCCGGGAGCGCTTCCGTTTGCGAACTCCCCGGCCGATCTGACGTCGACAAATGTTGCGCCATTCCTTTTAAGTTCTGGCAGCATGGCAATGATTCTTTTTGAATTCCACCACTTGTACGCAAACCAAAGACCCAACGCCACTAATGGCCAGTATTTTTCAAAAAGATCCAGAAAACTCATATAGCTCCTTTGACGACCGCATGGATGCCGTATCGATGCATATCGATAGTCGTATCACTCTGCGTCACGACGCGTTGTGCCTTTGACCGGCGTTTACTGGCGCTTCTTGCACGCGTTTTAAGTGCCTTGGTGGACGGTTGTTCACAAGTTTGCCGAGGGAGACTGCAACGACTTCACCTTCCGCCAGTGGTTGCCATGGTTCATTCGAAAGTGGCACGCTGGCAATCAATATAACTTCCTGATAACCGCAAGCAAGCGATAGCCCGTCCGTCATGAAAGGCTCGCCATCATGCCGGCATGTGCGCGAGAGCATGAACAAACCGGGCGGCTCTATCATGCCGCTAGCGGTCTGTATTCGACGATGCCCATGGGCGAACAGAATTTCCCCGTCGGCATATAAGAAATTTGCCGGACCGAGTTCGCGCATGTCGGCAGCGTAGGCAGTGACGACGCCAAGTCGATCTTCGATTGACGGTGCTGCGGACGTCTTGTCCCACCGATCCTGCATCCGCGACATGAGTGCGCAAAAGGCGTGCTCAGAGTCTGTTTCGCCCACTGGTCTGAAGCGGTCCAGCAAGAACTTTTGATTTGACACGATACCTGGCAGATGTCCGTTATGCGCGAACAAGTGCGTACGGCCCGCCAGTTCGCGCACAAAAGGTTGGGTATTGGCCAGTTTGACTGCACCCAGCGTGGCGTGCCGGATGTGCGAGATCGCCAGCGTGGTGTTCGGCCCCCGTGTTTCGAGCAGGTGCACCAACGGACTGTCATTTGCTGCCTCGGGTTCACGAAAAAGGGCGACGTCGCTCCCCTGGTAAAACGCGGCACCCCAGCCGTCGCGGTTGCTGTTTCCCGGCGTGCTACGCGCCGCCAGCGCGGCCAGCGACAAACTCAGCCGGCTCGGACGTCGACTTGATATGCCCAGTAGTTCACACATCGTGTCTGAGCATCATTTCTACCCACCGAACCCTTCGGGCATCTGCAGAGCCACCACTTCTCCGCGCGCGGTCGCCACGCCATTCGACAGCACCGTGCTTTCGACCACCACCTTGCGACCCTTGATCTCTTTGATGCGGCCACGAATTTCCAGCACACCGTCAATTGGCGTCGGTTTGAGGTAGTCAACATGCAAAGAGCCTGTGACAAAGCGAAACGGCGGCAGCGTATCCATCTCTCGGCCGCTGGCGCGGTACATAGCAGCGGCAGCGGTGCCAGTGCTGTGGCAGTCAATCAGCGAGGCAATCAGGCCACCATAGGCAAAGCCTGGTATCGCCGTATGGTAAGGCTCGGGGGTGAAGTGCGTCACGGTTTCTTCGCCATCCCAATAGGTTTTGATCCGATGACCATGGATATTCTTGGAGCCGCAGCCGTAGCAGTGTGAAACGTTTTCGGGATAGTAGTCTTGAAAGGCCTTCATGGTTTCTCCAGAGTTAGAGTTAGATTTACTTTGACTTGACACGATGTGCAACATAGCGAGTCAGGTGGGCGGAGCCTTGATGCCCGGTTCCTTCGTCCAGATGAGCCTCGCCTTCCCATGCAAGAACCTCATCGAGGATAACTTCCGGATGCGCTGCAAGGTCCAATCGGATCATCTCCGCCGTATAGAGCATGGCCGCGTCTTTGGGTCCGCCGCTGCTGTACCTCAACTGCAGCGGATGAAATGCTTCAAGAATCAACCATCCTCCAGGACGCAAAGCAGAAATGAGCCGCTGATGCGCCATGCGCCGCCACCTTGCTGGCAGATGCACGTAGGTCAGAACGACGGCGTCAAAACTGTTTGGAGTGGGCGCCCAGTGTTCAAGATCAGCCAGAATGAGTGCAACAGCAACACCATTTTCTGCCGCAAGTCGCGATGCCTTTTCCAGACCTACTCTGGAATTGTCTACCGCAGTGACGTGATGTCCACGCCGCGCCAACCACACACTGTTGCGGCCTTCTCCGTCTCCTGGCAACAAGACCTCGCTAGCAGGGTGAAGGTGAACCGTTTGATTGCGCAGAAACCAGTTGGCCTGTGTGCCGTACTTGAAGTCGGGCGTTGAATACTGTTGATCCCAGAACGTCATGGTAATTTGCTGTGACCCTTCTTGGCATGATTTTCAATAAGGAAATTTATCGTTGATTTCTTGACGCAACACCATATATAAGTGTAGACTGATATTATATATTCAAGAATCCTTTCATGCTCAAACATGTCATAGCCTGCATGCTGCTCTGTTTTTGCACACTTGGCGTGCACGCCAAGGTGGTTAATGTGGATAGCGCGGAGTTGTTTTTTTTGGCGGCGAGTGGCGTTGCTGTGATTGACATTCGCACCGCACCCGAATGGCGGGAGACCGGTGTGATACCAGGAAGCAAATTGTTAACTTTCTTCGATGAAAAAGGGCGTTTCGATGCGAAGGTCTGGCTAAAGCAATTGAAATCGCTAACCAATCTTGGGCAGCCTGTTGCATTGATCAGTCGAAGCGGAAACCGCTCATACATGGCGGCACAGTTTCTCAACCAGCAAACAGGGTACGAAACCGTTTACAACGCACAGGGAGGAATGAAAGCATGGTCGCAAGAAGGTAGACCAGTTGTTCCTTCTAACTCGCCAATGGCAACGTGTACTGCCGGCGCACTCTGTTGACACGTTGAGTCCTGATTGCGAAATTGTCCTGTGACACGCGTTTTATTCCAATTAGAGAAAAGTCTCAACCTTAACCAAGGAAGTTATGCCATGACTCGTCAACTACTCATTCGCCTCTTTACCGCTCTCGCCGTGTCTATGGCAGGTCTTCTGGCCCTTCCCGCACAGGCTCAGGAAGAAGCCGCCGACGTTTTGATCAAGCGCCTCTCCGTCGAGGTTCTCGACAGCATCAAGGCTGACCCAACGCTTCGAAGTGGTGACGTATCCCGGATCATTGCCCTGGTCGATTCAAAACTGATGCCAAATATGAATTTCAAGCGCATGACGGCCTCGGCAGTGGGTCCGACCTGGCGGCAAGTCACGCCCGAGCAGCAAAAGCGATTGCAGGAGGAATTCAAGATTCTGTTGGTGCGTACCTATGCTGGTGCCGTGGCGCAGGCCAATGACCTCAGCTTCACGGTCAAGCCACTGCGGGCTGCGACAGACGACAAGGAAGTGGTGGTTCGGACCGAAGTCAAGGGTCGAGGGGATCCCATTCAACTTGATTACAGGCTGGAACGAACGCCTGGTGAAGGGGCTGGCTGGAAGATATACAACCTCAATGTCATGGGCGTGTGGTTGGTGGAAACCTACCGCAGTCAATTCGCGCAGGAAATAAGCGTCAAGGGCATTGATGGCTTGATCGAGAAATTGGCCGATCGCAATAAAAATAATGCCAAAAAGAGCTGAATCGCTGATTCATCCAAACCACCGCCCTTGCCAATATCAGCATCGCGATCGCCGACACAGCACCGACCGCACCCGTGAACGCCACCACCAGCCCGATGATGGAGTCCAACAGCGTCAGTGCGAGAGCAGGAACCGATCTTCCATCGCGTTTGTTTAAAGGAGGTTGATCGGGATCTTGAGGTAACTGACATCGTTGTCTTCAGGTGCCGGCAGTTTTCCGGCCCGGATATTGACCTGCACGGCCGGCAGGATCAGGACCGGCATGGGCAGGGTCTGGTCGCGCGCCTCACGCATGCTGACAAACCCGGGCTCGTCAATGCCGTCGTGCACATGGATGTTCTTCTCGCGCTGCTCGGCTACGCTCGTGACCCAGGCCGGCTCGCGCCCGGCCGGTGGGTAGTCATGGCACAGATGCAGATGTGTGCTTGCGGGCATGGCCAGAATTTTGCGGATTGACCGGTACAGGGTGGCAGCGTCGCCGCCGGGAAAATCGCAACGTGCCGAGCCATAGTCGGGCATGAACAAGGTGTCACCGATGAAGGCATCTGAGCCGATGACAAACGTCAGGCAGGCCGGCGTGTGGCCCGGTGTCTGCATGACGCGGACTTCAAGGTCGCCGATGCGCAGCACTTCACCGTCGTCAAGCAGATGATCGAAATCAGCCCCCGTGCAGTCTTGCGCGCTGGCGTTAAAGATCTTCTTGAAGGCAGTCTGTACGTCAGTGATCGAGCGCCCGATGGCAAGCTTGCCGCCGAGCCTTTCCTTCAGGTAAGCCGATGCCGAAAGATGGTCGGCATGGGCATGCGTTTCGAGCAGCCAATCGAGCTGCAGGCCCTGCGCCGTCAGGTAGTCGATCAGCCGGTCTGCGCTGGCATGCGATGTGCGACCTGATTTCGGGTCGTAGTCGAGCACGCTGTCGATGATCGCCGCCCGCAAGCTCACGGGGTCTGAAACGACGTGGCTGACGGTAAAGGTCGCGGGGTCGAAAAAGGACTGGATGGTTGGCGTCCGCACGGCAGGCATCTCGGGCAAAGGGATTTATTCGAAGGCCGAAAGGCTGGGCTTGAATTCCAGCAAACCGCGTGATGCATGGATAGTGCCTGGCAAGTGACCTACCGCGTATTCGTCTGCCTCACGAACATCGAGCAAAGCATCGGCCTCGCGCATGACCTGCTCTGCATCCTCCAGGGGTACTTCCTGGATACGGGACTTGGCGATACCGACGAGGTCGTGTGCTGTTTTCATAAGATTTGTCCGGAGTTCAAGCGAGAGTAAAGGTACATCGGTATGCTACGCTAAAGCTTCATTCACTGCATAACCCGGCCTTACGGATAAGTTTCATGAACAAATCCCTGATAAGTGAAGAATTGGACTTGCTGCAATCGCTTGTCGAACTTAAGCAGCAGAGACAGATTGTCGAGTTGGGCTGCGGTGCTGCGGACCTGTCGCGCAAGCTGCTTGCGCGATATTCAGACTGCGAAGTAACCGGGCTCGAAGTGGATGGGTTGCAGCACGAGAAAAACCTGCTCAGCCCATTGCAGCGGCTTCAATTCGTGCAGGCAGGTGCACAGTCCATCCCCTTTCCAGCGGAAGTTTTTGACCTGGCGTTGATGCTGAAGTCATTGCACCATGTGCCACGCGATCAAATGGATCGGGCGCTGCTGGAGGTGCATCGCGTACTGCGTCGCAAGGGACTGCTTTATGTGTCGGAGCCGGTGTTTGCCGGGGACTTGAATGAAGTGATTCGCTTGTTCCATGATGAGGAGGTGGTTCGTAACGCCGCCCAGCGCGCGCTACAGGACGCGGTGTCCTCCGGAGTCTGGGAGCAGGTGGCCGAGATCCAGTTTGAAACACCTGTCTACTTCCGCGACTTTGCCGAATTTAAAAATCGGCTGATCGGTATTACCTATCTCGATCATCGACTTGATACGACGACACTGGAGTTGGTGCGCGCACGCTTTGAAACTAACATGGGCGCCGACGGCGCACACTTTGTACGACCGACGCATGCCATCCTGCTGCGCAAGTGTTGAGATATTTTTCGGAAAATTCCAATGAACTGCTTGACGAAGGCCTGGACAGCTCATGAACCCGAACTGCGAGTCTGGCTGCGCCACCGCATGAACAGCCCAGCCGAAGTCGATGATTTGCTGCAAGACCTGTTTCTTGTGGCCGCCAAGCTGAATGTGCAGTGATTCAGCCGGAGTGAACGTGTATCTTCTTCGGACTTCATCTTCTTCCAAAGATCGTTTTTAACGCGTCTTCTTCGGATCGTTTTCCGTTTTCTTCAAACTTCGCCCCAGGGCG
>CAIXNB010000166.1 GCA_903920695.1 uncultured beta proteobacterium | reverse complement strand
GTTTGAGCTTGGCGGCCAGGGCGCGCAGCGGCAGCGCGGCCGATGCGACGGTGGCGGCGGCAACCGACAGCAGTTGCAGGAAGGCGCGACGGGGTGTGGGGGCAAGGGCGTTTGTCATCGGGGCTCTCCAGGGGGTGGCAGTTTCGGGGCGGGGTTGAGAACGTGGATTCACAAGGACAGGTGCGCACGCCGCACCTCGTCGTCGGCGGCCAGCTCGGCCATCGTGCCGGTGAAGCGCATCTGCCCCTTCTCCAGCACATAGGCGCGGTCGGCCACCAGTTCGGCGAAGTGCAAGTTCTGTTCCGACAGCAGGATCGCCACACCCTGCGCCTTCAGCGCCAGGATCATCTGCGCCATCTGCTCGACGATCAAGGGCGCCACACCCTCGCTCGGCTCGTCGAGCAGCACCACATACGGGTTGCCCATCAGCGTGCGCGCGACCGTCAGCATCTGCTGCTCGCCGCCGCTCATGCTGCCACCCATGCGGTTGGGCATTTCACCCAGGTTCGGAAACAGTTTGAACAGGCGCTGACAAGTCCACAGCGGCGCAGCGCTGCCGTCGGCCCAGTGGCGCGCGGCCTGCTGTCCCACCAGCAGGTTTTCCATCACCGTGAGGTCGGTGAAGATGCGCCGGTCTTCCGGCACATAGCCCAGACCCAGGCGCGCCGCCTGATGCGGCTCGCTGCGCGAAATATCATGACCCATGAACGTCACCGTGCCACGGCGCTTGGCCAGCATGCCGATCAAGGCCTTGAGCGTGGTCGACTTGCCGGCGCCATTGCGCCCCATCAGCGCCACCACTTCCCCGCGCCCGACCGTGAGCTCGACGTCGTAGAGAATTTGCGCCGCGCCATACCAGGCGCAAAGACCACGGGCTTCGAGCAGTATTTCCCTCGTGGCGGCCATCATGAATGCTCCCCGGCCACTTCGGCGTTCAACTTCTCGAAGGTCTTGCCGCTGCCGAAGTAGACCTCCTGCACTTTCGGGTCGTCGCGGATTTCGAGCGGCGCACCCTGCGCAATCAGGCGACCGCGCGCCAGCACGATCATGCGGTCGGCATAGGCAAACACCACGTCCATGCTGTGCTCGGTAAACAACACCGCCATCTTGCGGTCGATCACCAGTTGCTTGGTCAGCGCCATGAGTTCCTTGCGCTCCTTGGGCGCCATGCCCGCAGTGGGCTCGTCCATCAACAGCAGCTTGGGGTCGTTGGCCATGGCAATCGCGAGTTCCACGCGCTTGACATCGCCGTAGGCCAGCACGTTGCAGGGGCGCTCGGCCTGTGCTTTCATGCCGACCAGATCGAGCACGGCTAGGGCGTCGTCGCGCCGGTAATCGGTGGCCCGGCGCCACATCGAAAACAGCTTGCCGTCTTGCGACAGCAGCGCCATTTGCACGTTCTCCACCACAGTCAGCGAGGCAAAGGTTTCGGCAATCTGGAAGGTGCGGCCAACGCCACGGCGCCAGATTTCGCGCGGCTTGCGCCCCACCAGTTCCTGGCCGTTGAACTGGATCGAACCGCTGTCGGCGCGCAACTGCCCGTTGACCATGTTGAAGGTGGTCGATTTGCCAGCGCCATTGGGGCCGATCAGCGCCAGCAATTCACCGGCAGCGAGGTCGAAATGAATGCCGTCGACGGCCCGCACGCCACCAAAGGATTTGCCCAGGCCGGCGACGCGCAACAGCGGCACCGCGGCGCTTGATGCGAGCGCGCTCATAGGCTGGCCTCCTGCTTGTCGCGCCGGCGGTCGGCAAACTGCTTGACGAAACCGGCGATGCCTTGCGGAAACAAGAGCACCAGAATGATGATGATGGCACCCAGCATGGCGCGCCAGTAATCGGTGTTGCGCGCAACCGTGTCGTGCAGCCAGGTAAAGGTGACGGCCCCAACCACCGGACCGGCCAGCGTCTGGATGCCACCGAGCAGAACCATGACCAGGCCATCGACCGACTTGCCGACCGACAGCGTCTCGGGCGATATGCTGCCCTTGGAGAAGGCGTAGAGCGCGCCGGCCAGCCCGGCAAAGGTGCCGGCAATGGTGAAGGCCAACCACTGCATGCGCTTGACGTCGATGCCAATCGCATCGGCGCGCAGCACGGAATCGCGCCCGGCGCGCAAGCTGTAGCCAAAAGGCGAGAACAGGATGCGGCGCAGCAAGAGCACGCCGACAGCGACCATGGCCAGTGTCAGGTAGTAGTAGTTCTGTTTGCTGGAGAGCCACTGCGCTGGCCAGACGCCGGTCAAGCCGTTGCTGCCGCCGGTGAAGCTGTCCCACTGGTAGGTGATAGCCCAGGTGATCTGCGCAAACGCCAGAGTCAACATGGCCAGGTAGGTACCCGACAGGCGCACGGCAAACCAGCCAAAGATCAGCGCGCCCAGCGCCGCCACCAGCGGCGCCACCAGCAGGGACAACTCCATCGGCATGCCCATGCTGCGCACCAGCAGCGCCGCGCCATAGGCGCCCAGGCCGAAGTAGGCGGCGTGCCCGAATGAATGCATGCCAGCCGGCCCCATGATGAAACTCAGGCTGGCCGCAAACAACGCGGCCACCAACAGGTCGATCGCCAGCACCACGGTGTAAGGTGAACCCGCGGTGATGATCGGCAGCGCGACCAGCGCCAGACCGAACAAGGCGGCGGCGATCAGGCCCGTCTTGCTGGCGCGGCGCAGCGGTTCTTCCGGGATACCGACGTAACGGCTCGGTGCCTGAGGTCGCCCCATGAGGCCCCAGGGGCGCGCCACCAGCACCGTGGCCATCACCAGGAATTCGACCACCAGCGTGAGCTTGGAAAACGACAGGCTGATGCCGGCGATCTCGACCACGCCGAGCCAGATGCAAACCGCCTTGATTTCGGCAATCAGGAGCGCTGCCGCATAGGCACCGGGGATCGAGCCCATGCCGCCCACCACCACCACGACGAAGGCCGAGCCGATGGTGTTGAGGTCCATCTCCAGGCTCGCCGGTTCGCGCGGCAGTTGCAGCGCGCCGCCCAGGCCGGCGAGCAAGGCGCCCAGCGCAAACACCGCCGTGAACAGCCAGGCCTGATTGACGCCCAGGGCGCTGACCATTTCGCGGTCCTGCGTCGCGGCCCGAACCAGCGTGCCCCAGCGCGTGCGCGTCAGCAGCAGCCAGAGCAGCCCCAACACGACCGGGCCGACCACGATCAGAAACAGGTCATAGGATGGAAAGGCGCGCCCCAGAATTTGCACCGCACCGGACAGACCGGGCGCCCGGGGCCCGAGCAATTCATCCGGACCCCAGAACCAAAGCACGCCATCCTTGATCACCAGCACCAGTGCAAACGTGGCGAGCAACTGGAACAGTTCAGGCGCCTTGTAGATGCGCCGCAGCAGCAGCATTTCAATCAGCGCACCGAGCACGCCGACGACCACAGCCGCCAGCAGCAGCGCCGGCCAAAAGCCCGGCCCAGTGCCCAGGTGCGTGACCAGGCTGTAGGCAACGTAGATGCCAACCATGAAGAACGAACCATGCGCAAAATTCACGATGCGTGTCACGCCAAAGATCAGCGAGAGCCCGGCTGCCACCAGGAACAGCGAAGAGGCACCCGCGAGACCATTGAGCAATTGGGCCAGGAAGCCTGAGAAATTCATTCCACCCCTTTAGAACATTGACTTTGCGCGTCGGGTCCGGACCCAAGTCGGTCCCGACGCGTCACAGCAATACCGAACTATTGAACTTTCCATAAATCATGACGGGCACAAAAGAAAAGGCTGTCATGCCGGACTCGATCCGGCATCCATGGATTGCGGGTGAAGCCCGCAATGACAAGGCTGTATCAACTCTCGTTCGGCGGTGCCACGAAATTCAGAAAACCGATGCTCAGCCTGATCAGTCCGGTGCGCGCAGCTTGGCAACCTCGGCGTCGGACGGCAGGTATTTGGCGCCGTCGAAGTAGCTGTAGTCGACCATCACGCCCTTGCTGCCATCGTTCTTGGTCTTGCCAACATAGGCGCCCATGGTGGACTGGTTGTCCTGCGCACGGTAGGTGATCTTGCCAAACGGGCTGTCAAGCTGCAGGCCCTTGAACGCCGCCACCAGCTTTTCGGTCTCGCTGCTCTTGGCTTTCTTCAGGCCGGCTGCGATCGACTTGACCGCCGTATAGCCGACCACCGAGCCCAGGCGCGGGTAATCCTTGAACTTGGCCTGATAGGCCGCCAGAAAGGCCTTGTGCTCCGGTGTCTGGATGCCGTACCACGGGTAGCCGGTGACGACCCAGCCGTTGGGCGCTTCTTCCTTGAGCGGATCCATGTATTCGGGTTCACCCGTCAGCACACTGACCACTTCGCGGCCCTGGAACAGGCCACGCGTATTGCCTTCGCGCACGAACTTCGACAGGTCCGCGCCGAACAGCACATTGAAGATCGCGTCCGGCTTGGCATCGGCCAGGGCCTGCACCACGCTGCCGGCATCGAGCTTGCCCAGTGGCGGCGCCTGCTCGACGACGAACTCCACATCCGGCTGCGCCGCTTTGAGCAGCTGCTTGAACGCAGCCACGGCCGACTGCCCGTACTCGTAGTTGGGGTAGACCAGCGCCCAGCGTTTCTTCTTCAGCTTGACGGCTTCCGGCACCAGCATCGCGGCCTGCATGTAGGTGCCCGGGCGCAGGCGGTAGGTGTACTTGTTGCCGCTGCCCCAGATGATCTTGTCGGTCAGGGGTTCGCCGGCCAGGAAGAAGAACTTCTTCTGCTTGGCAAAGTCGGCCACCGCCAAGCCGGTGTTGGACAAAAAGGTGCCCATCAGCACGTCAACCTTTTCACGCGAGATCAGCTCTTCAGCGACGCGCACGGCGTCGCCGGGGTTGGCGTTGTCGTCACGCGTGACCAGCTCAAGCTGCTTGCCGTTGACGCCGCCTGATGCGTTGACCTCGTCAATGGCGAGTTCCATGCCCTTTTTGTAGGGTTCCAGAAAGGCCGGTTGCGCCTTGTAGCTGTTGACCTCCCCGATCTTCACGACACCCTGGGCTTGCGCCGATGTCAGAAAGGCCAAGGTGGCGGCAAAGCTGGCTGTGCGCAGCATCGTTCTCAGCATCTTCATAGCAAAAGCTCCTCAAATTAAAAAGATAAAACTACACCAGGCCAATCGCCTCAACGCAGACCATCCTGGCCCACGATCTCACTCACTTGCAAACCACCAATGCGCGCCAAGGGCCGACCACTGGCCGTGACCACCACCGCGACCACGATCTCGTTGGCGCGCGGTGCGTCGCTAACGCGCGCCTCCATGGCATCGAAGTGGCTGCGCACAAAGGCCGCATCCTTGTGCCCCAAAGGCACATCGAGCGCGGTGCCGAGCCCGCCCATTTTCTTGGCCGAGGGCACCAGGGCCGCGCCTTTTTCAACCGCCTTGCGCAGCGGCGCGCCGAGCTTGGGGTGCAGGATGGCCGCCGCATGTTCTAGCTCGCCGGCCTCGCCCACAATCGCGCCCTTGCCGTAGCTTTGCGCCTGACCCGGCAGAATACCCAGGGCCACAACGCACTTTTGTCCGAGCAACGCGCCGAGCTCTTCACCGATGGCGATCAACTCGTCGAGGTTTTCCGAGTAGCGCCCGGCAAACGGGTTTTCAATCACCGCCATGGCCAGGGCACGGCGTGTCGGCGGATCAATGGGCTGGCCCATCTCAATGCGTGTTTCATCCACCTGAACAATAATTTTTCGAATCTTGGCGCTCATGTTTCTTCCTTCGGTTTCACAGATGATGGTTTAGCGCAGGCCGTCCCACTGGCTGATGGCGCTGGCAGCCAGGCCGCCGACGCGCGCATGGATGCGCGGACCCGCGCTCATCGCGAGAATGTAGACAATTTCATCCGAGGCCGGCGCACCGGGAACGCGCACTTCGATGGCGTCGAAATGGCTGCGCACATAACTGGCGTTGATGTGCGTTAACGGCACATCGAGGGTGGCGCCCGGAGCGCCGACTTTTTTGGTCGAAGGAACGATCGCCAGCGCATTGCCTGGCTGACCGGTCTTGGCCTCACCCTGGCCCTTGGCATAAGCAGCGCGGTCACCTTTCCAACCCAAGAGCTCGCGCATCGCGTAGCCGCCCGGCACATGCCAGAGCGCGCCATGTTCGAGCTCGCCCGCAGCGCCGACGATGGCGCCTTTGCCATAGCCTTCGATGCGCTCGGGCGGCAACTGCATGGCAGCCAGCAGGCGCTGGGCCATATCAACGCCGACGCTCTGCAGCGCGTCCATCATCGGCAGGATGTTGGGTTCAAAGCGACCGGCGAACGGATTGGTCAGCACCACGCCAATGGCACCGCGCAGCAGCGGTGTTGCCGCGACGGGACCAAACTCATGGTGAATCTGTTCCACGTGGGTAAAGATGCGTCGTATTTCAATCATCGCTTTGCGTCCATCTTATTTCTTCAAGCAAATTGCAAGCCAGGTTGCGCTTCTTCTTGCCGCGTTGCTGAAGCGCGCAGCCTGACAGTATCGATGCTTGCGGTGCTCACGAATTGGTTTTGGCAAACCAGCGCCGCAGACCAGATCAAACCCGACACACGCAGGGTCTGCGCGCACATCAGCCCGGCCTGCAAAGCCTGTGCGACCAAGTCGGGCTCCAGCGGCGCAACGTCCACCGTCACCGGTATCAATCCGAGGTCGCTATCGTCCTTCACGTCGCAGGCCGGTCGACGAGTTATGCGCGGGTCCATCATATTGACGGCGTTGGCGATGACGGTTGCGGCGGCGTCCGCCGCTGCTGCGTCACGCGCCAACACCGTGACGCTGTCGGCAATGCCAAGCGAAAAACTGCGGCCACGCCAGCCGCTGGTGGCGACACCGCGCACCGGCATCGAACTCGCGATTTCAAACTGGGCATCGGTGCCGATGCCATCGCGCAACTGCGCCAGATCGAAACGCCCGAGATCCGCATAAATCCCGACCCGAAGCGACTGATCGCTCGCCAGGTGCAAGGCGATGTCACCGCCGTTGTTAACCCAGGCCCGCGTCACACCGCTGCGCTCGTAGCAGGCAATCAGTTCCTGCGCGACGGCGCCGGCCACTGCTGCCATCGGCGTGATGAAGCTCTCTGCATACGGCAGACAGGCCTGCCACATGCGGCGTGCGATCACGCCTTGCAGCGGACATTCGCCAGCAAGCGGCGCACGCAGCAAAGCCAACTCGCTCACCAGTTCATCGAGGATGCTTGCGAAGCGGCACCACGCATCAGCATGTGCCGCTTCCAGCGCTGACGCTTGGCCGTTGGCGCCGATCACGATGTCAATCGGACCGTGCTGAAAATGCCAGCGGCCATCGGCGAGTTGCGTGCGTTGTGCGGCCATGGTTGACGCGGATCAACCGAGCATGGGCGCTTGCCCGAGCGGCCATGGATTGGCAGGCGAGGCCTGCTCCCATTTGCGCGCCAGCGGTGCACCTTCGTTGTGCCAGGCTCCCCGACGCAGTGCATCTTCGAGCGTGCGCACGTAATCCATGTGGCCACCCAGGGCGCGGTAGTCGTCGAGCTTCATGCAAAACTCGATTGGCGCGATGATGGCCGGCGTCGGCACGGTGCCGAAGCTGTTGTCCGGCATGCGCATGACATCGGCCATCACGGTGATGCCACCACCGGGCCAGACGTAGGCCGGCGCACCACCGAGCGTGACGTTAACCAAGGCGTTCTTGATGGCACGGGTCAGCAGCACCGGGTTTTCAGTAACACCAGCACGCAAGCTGCCACCGGCGCCGGCAAGGAATAACACGGTGGTCAACGATGGCTCGCAGTTCTCACCGATGCGCTCGACGATGCGGCGCACATCAAACGGCATCTCCTGCTCGACTGGCTGCAGGGCTGCATCGAGCACGTACCAGCTCGCGTGCTCGCCGGTCGTTGACGTCATCAGCAGGCGCAAGCCGGGCCAGGCTGTTTGCGCGTCCCAACCCTCGATGATTGACAAGGGATCGATGATGTCTGTGCCACCCCAGCCGGTGCCGGGATTGGCGACCTGGAAGTAGCGACCGGGCGTCGATTTGCGGCCGCGCAGCCGGATGCCTGATGGGCGCATGTCGAGGCAACGCCCGGACTGGTGTTCGGTCAGGACACCGGTGATGTGGTCATCGACGACGACCACCTCGTCGACCATGCCCAACCACTGTTCGGCAAAAATTCCCACGGTGGCCGAGCCGCAACCCAGGCGCATGCGCTTTTCCTCGACGCCGTTGACGATGGGGGCACGGCCGGCCTGAATCAGCATCTGCGCGCCACCGTCGATCATGAGCTCAACGGCGCGCTTGTTGCACAGCGCCTCCATCATCTCGACCGTCACGCGCCCTTCTTTCTTGCTGCCACCGGTCAGGTGATGAACCCCCCCGAGCGAGAGCATCTGCGAGCCGTATTCCGCAGTCGTCACATGGCCGACGACCTCGCCCTTGCAGCGCACATTGGCCTGCTCGGCGCCCAGGAAACGGTCGGTATCGATCTTCACCTTGAGGCTGCAATAGCTGAAGATGCCTTCGGTCACCACCGTCACCAGATCAACCCCGGCCGCCTGCGATGAGACGATGAAGGGCGCCGGCTTGTAATCGGGATAGGTCGATGAAGCGCCGACGCCGGTGATGAAGACCTGGTCGGCCAACAACAGGTCACCGTTCCATGGCGGTGCCTCATCTGTGGCCGCTGCCGCGTCCGGCGCGCCGCGCGGGAGAAAAGGCACGAGCACGCTCTCCTTGTCATCGAGCGCGCGGCGCAGCATCACAACCGGATCACAGCGCACCAGAGTGCCATTGCGATTCGCATAACGGTCGCAGGCGCCGGTGCGGCCGTTCGAGATCTGGCACAACACGGGGCAGGCATTGCACTCGATCTTTTCGCTGTTCATGCGCTCATTGCGGGGACGCACCTTTTCCCAGAGCTGGGAGTTCGCCGCTGCGTCCATCTCGGGCATGCCGTCGGTCTTCGTATGTTCGGTCATCTTGTTCACCCAGGGCCGGGTCGTTTCACTTTCGGGCTCATGCGTGCAATTGCAATGCCAGCTTGGAAAATATGTTGCGTTTACTACATTTCATGCCAATGTAGCGCATAGCAATTCAGACGGCATGGGTGTTTACCCGTCGTTCCGGCGCAGCCATGCGCTCCCTGATCGCCAGGCGCACGCGGTCCGGAGTGGCAGGTATCTGCCGGATGCGCACACCGGTCGCATCATGGATCGCATTGAGAATGGCCGGCGCCGTCGCCACCAGCGCCGGCTCGCCGACGCCTTTGGCGCCATAGGGCCCGAGCGGCTCGGCGTCCTCGATGATGTGGACCGTGATCGGCGGCACATCACCACAGGTCGGAATCATGTAATCGTGCAGGTTGTCGGTGCGCCCGCTGACGTATTCTTCCATCAATGCCAGGCCCAGCCCCTGCGCCACGCCGCCGTGGATCTGGCCTTCGACCTGGGTCGGATTGATGGCGCGACCGACGTCATGCGCTGCGTGGATGTGCAAGACCTTGACCGTGCCGAGTTCGATGTCAACCTCGACCTCGGCCACTTGCGCCGCAAAGCCATAGCTCGCATAGGGCACGCCCTGGCCATTGGCATCAAGCGGCACCGTCGGCGGATTGAAGTAACCGCTGCCCGACAGCACATCGCCCGACTCGCTGGCGGGCAGTGTGGCCAGATCGACCTGCTTTTTGACGCCATCATCAATGCCGCTGAGCAGCGTGCCGTCCAGGCTCAGGCTCGCGTTCGGTCCCAAGTCAAGCATCTGCAGCACGGCACGCCGGATCTCCTCGCCCGCCAGCCGAGCCGCATTGCCCGAGACAAAAGTCTGGCGCGAGGCCGAGGTCTTGCCCGCGTCTTCGGTCAGATCGGTGTCGCCCATCACCTGGTCCACCAGTGCCACGGGCAGACCGACGGCGTCGGCAAAAATCTGCGGCATCACGGTGGCGCTACCCTGACCGATTTCCTGCGCGCCGTTGTACAGAAACAGGCGTCCGTTGTTGCGCAGGGCTCCGGTCATGGTCGATGGATTGGCGATCACCGTGTTGCCGATGCCGTACCACATGCTGGCAATGCCGGCGCCGCGCCGCAATGCACTGCCAGCGGCAGCGGCCTGCTGATTGAAGGCCAGAACCTGCGCGCGCGCCGCCTGCCACGCCGGGCGCAGAACCTCCAGGCACTGCACCATGCCAACGCTGCTGGCGAGCACCTGGCCGGTGGCCGTTGCCTGTCCGGCGCGGATCGCATTCTTGAGGCGGAATTCGAGCTGGTCGATACCAACCTTGGCTGCCAGCTCGTCGAGCAGGGCTTCGGTCACGATATGCGCCTGCGGCACACCGAAACCGCGAAAGGCACCGGCGATCGCATTGTTGGTGTAGACGGCGCGCGTCAAGGCGCGCAGATGCGGCACAAAATACGGCCCGGTCGAATGCACGGGCACACGGTTGGCCACCGTGCTGCCCCAGCTCGCATAAGCGCCGGTGTTGAAGTCACCGTGAAAATCGAGCGCGATCAGCGTGCCATCGGCGTCGCAGGCATAGCGGGCACGGATGCGCGAGGGATGGCGCTTGGTGGTCGAGGCCATGGACTCGGCGCGCGTATAGACGGCGCGCACCGGACGCTTCAAATGCCATGCCGCAACCGCCAGCAGCGGCTGGATCGCAACATCGAGCTTGCCGCCAAAACCGCCACCTACCGCCGAGGGCACGATGTGCACGGCGTGCTTGGGCAACTTGAGCACGCGCGCCACTTCATCGCGGTCCATCACCGGCGTTTGCGTGCAGGCGAAGATGCGGATGCGCTGCTCGCCATGCTCGTCGAAGACTTCAGCGTAACCAGCTTCGGGTTCGATGTAGGCGTGTTCGACATAAGCAGTCCGGTATTCGTCTTCAGCCACGAAGGCAGCGCTGGCGATATGACTTGCGGCATCGCCCTTGACGACTCGCCCGCGGCACAACACGTTCTCTGGCGCGAACGCGTGCAGCAGATCGCCGGTCGCGGTCAGCGCTTTCTCCACGCTATCGAGCGCCGCCTCCACATGCCAGGTGATGGGGACATCCGCTTCGGGGATCGCCTTCACGGCGTCCATGGGACCGACGATCAACAGCACGGCCTCGCCGCGCATGCGCACATGGCCGTCGGCCAGAACCGGCTGATCCTTGGGCTCCGGGAACACCGCAAAGCTGTTTTCCGGAACGTCCTTGGCGGTGAAGACCGCAACCACATCGGGGTAGCGGCGCTTGAAGGCGTCGAGGTCACCCACGGTGAACGTGGCGCGCGGATGTGGCGAGCGCACCGTGCGCAACCACAGACAGTCAGTTGGGTACTGGTCGGCACCGAATTTTTCGGCGCCGGTGATCTTGGCCTTGCCGTCCAGGCGTGCGATCCGCGCACCGACGGCCTGACCGGCAGCGGGCTGCGGCAACGCAAAGCTGCCATCGGCAACGGCCAGCACCGCTTCCACGATCTTGCGGTAGCCGGTGCAACGGCACAGGACGCCACCGAGTCCGTCCTGCACCTGCTGCTCAGTCGGCGCGGGATGACGCCGCAGCACATCGCTGGCCGCCATCAGCATGCCCGGCGTGCAAATGCCGCACTGCGCTGCGCCGTGGGCAAGAAAGGCCTGCTGCAGGCGGCTGAGCCGATCTTCCTGCGCCAGCCCTTCAACCGTTGTGACGCTTTTACCGGCGCATTGGGCGACGGCGGTGATGCACGAGCAAACCTGCTCGCCGTCAACCAGTACCGTGCAGGCGCCGCAGTCGCCCGTATGGCAGCCGACCTTGGTCCCGGTCAGGCCCAGATCGTCGCGCAGCACGTCCGACAGGCGCTTGGTCGGCGCCACCGCCACCTCAACCATGTTGCCATTCACATGCAGGCGGATGGCCTGCGGGTCTTGCGCGGCGTGTGGCATTTCAGTTTCCAGTTTCAGTGCTTCAGTCATGGATCGCCTCTTCGATGGCCCGCTTCACCAGCGTCAATGCCGCATCAAGCCGATAGGCGCCCGTGCCACGCATATCGTCAATCGGTGTCAACGCGGCAAGGTCGCCCGGCTCGACCAGATTCGAGAGTCCATCCGAGGCGGCGCGGCCCATCAGTCTTTGCTCCAGCGCAGACAAGCGCTGGGCGACGGCCGAACAGGCCCCGACTGCAATCCCGGCATGACGAATCACGTTGCTGGAATCGATTTCCAACACGGCCGAGACCATGACGATCGAGATCACCAGATAGCGGCGATTGCCAAGCTTGAGAAAAATCGAGCGCGCCGTATCCCGTTTCGGAATCAAAAGCGCGCTCACCAGTTCGTTGGCCCGGCGCGCGGTCTTGCGATTGCCCAATACAAAATCGGTCAGCGCCAGTGTCCGCAGGCCGGCGCTTGAGGCCAGCTCGACCTGCGCATCCAGCGCCATCAGGGCCGGGATGCCATCGGCCGCTGGTGAGGCGTTGCAGATGTTTCCGGCCACGGTGCCGGTGTTTTGCACCTGAACCGCACCCACCTGCGCGGCAGCGGTTTGCAGGCCACGCAACTGGGCCGGCAGCTGTGCGCGAACGATATCGCTCCAGCTTGCGGTCGCACCAATGCGCCACTGCGCGCCTTCGTCACGAATGCCACGCAATGCGGCTATGGCCGTGATGTCGAGCACCGGTTCGCTAATCGCCTGTCCGTTTCGCGCGGGATAGAAATCCGTGCCGCCCGCCAATACGGTGTAGGGCGTTGAATCCAATGCGCTCAAGGCTTCGGCCAGCGTCTGCGGCCGAAGATACGCGCCCATGTTCTTACTCAATTTGCGTGACTCCCATGCTGGCCGATGGCCTCAGGCGGCGGCGCTGAGTACTTCGGGAATAGCGGTCGCCGGTGGCGTGTTGCGACTGCGCCCACAGCGCACGATGCCGTCGATCATGACCATGCCCACGCCCGGAATATCGCCGAGCGCAACACTGTCGAGCAGCTGACGCGTAGCCGAGTGCTGCGCCGTGTCCATGAAAACGAAGTCGGCCGCGCGACCGACTTCAACCAGACCGCAATTGAGATTGCGGATGCGCGCCGTGTTGCCGGTGGCAAAACAAAAGACCAGCTCGGCCGGAATGCCGCCCAGGCTTGAGAGCAGCGCCACCATGCGCAACATGCCCAGCGGTTGCACGCCGGAGCCGGCCGGCCCGTCCGTGCCCAGGATGATGCGGTGCGGGCACTTGAGTTGCAATGCGGCTTGCGCTGCGGCAATGGCCACCTTCTCATTGCCGTTGTGCACGATCTCGATGGCGCGCGAAGACTTCTCGCAGAGCTCACAGACGTGGGCTTCGGGCAGGGCCGTATGGCCGCCGTTGATGTGGCCGATGACGTCGGCATCGGCTTCGAGCACAACGTCCTTGTCGATCAGGCCCGAGCCCGGGATCGAGGGGCCGCCGGTATGAATGGTGCTCTGGATGCCATATTTTCTGGCCCACTGCACCATCTCCCGGGCTTCGTAGCCGGCCTTGACGGACCCCAGACCGACCTCACCGAGCAAGGTGACGCCGGCCGCGGCCAGGTCCATGAAATCCTGCTCAACCATGCCCTTCTCGATGATCGGCGCACCCGCAATCACCTTGACGCCGCCGGGGCGGAAATTGTCGAAGGCACGCTGTGCCGTGATGGCCAGCGCCTTCAAACCCACAATGTCCTTGGGCCGTCCGGGCAGATGCACTTCGCCGGCCGAGATCATGCTGGTGACGCCTCCGTGCATGGTGGAATCGATCCAGCCGGTCTGATTCTGGCGCGGCGTCCAGTCGCCAAACACCGGGTGCACATGGCTGTCGATCAGGCCGGGGCAGACGCAGGTTTGGTGCGCATCGATCACGGTCTGCGCATGGGCCGTGTCACAGTCCTTGAGCTTGCCAACAGCGACGATCAGGCCATCGTTGATGACGATGGTGTCGGCATCCAGAATCGGCTGGTCGATGTCACCTGAGAGCAGCAGGCCGATGTTCTTGATGACCACTTTCCCCGATTTTTCGCTTGGTGCTGCAGTTGCCATGAGTTGCCCCTTTCGATGGATGTTGAAGTGATGGTGTTGACGCGCCCACTGGCGTCACGGTGTCAGCATGACCGTGCGCAGCACGGTGCTGACGATGAAGGACTGCCACTGCGCCAGGGCCTGCGGTGTGCGCAGGTCTTCGCCGAGGAAGGTCGATAGCGTGTGGCCGTTGGACAGGTAGAAGTAACCGAGTGCCGCGATCAGCAGGTAGACATTTCGGGCTGACACATCGCTGCGAAACAGCCCTTGGCGCACGCCGCTGTCGAGCAATTGCGCGATGATGGCGATGGCCGGCGACGAGTAGTCCCGGGCGCGCGCCGATTTCGAAATATGTTTGCCGCGGTGCAGGTTTTCCACATTGAGCAGCGTGATGAATTCCGGGTGCTTGTGGTAATAAGCGACCACAAAACAGACCACTTCGGTGAGCGACGCGACCGGTTGCGCCAGATCGAGCTTGAGCGCCAGTTCGGCGTCGTTCATGCGCCGGTACATGTCCTCCAGCACTTCGATGAACAAACCTTCCTTGCTGCCGAAGTAGTAGTAGATCATGCGGTCGAACGATTTCGCGGCGCTCGAAATCTTCTCGACGCTGCCACCCTCGTAGCCATAGCGGGCGAAGACCTTGGTTGCGGCCCGCAGAATATTGTTGCGCGTGCTCTTGGCTTGCGGGTCGCGCAGCGTGGCCGCTTTTGCCGACGCGCTGCGGGCGAGCGGTGAACGCGGTTTGCTGATCTTGGCAGTCATGGCTTCGTGGTCAAGAAATAGGATGACTCAATAAATTGGGAATTGCAGCGTGCCGGTGTTGTCCAAAGCAGTGTAGCAGCCACCACATTAAAATGTAGTGAATACAACATCGTGGAGAATAGCATGCAAAATGCCCTAAAGAATTTTGCATCGAAAATCGCCATACACTACATTCAATTTGCTGAGCGAATCGCCTCTGCCCTATTCCAACCACTGACCTGACCATGCGCAAGTACTTACACATCCATCTCGCGGACCGCTCGATCAAAACGGAAGAATTCCATGGCGAGGCCGTGGTGCGCGCCGGCCGCTATTTCATTGCAAAGACACTGCTCGACATGGGGGTCGCCGAGGTCGATCCGCTGTCGCCAGCCAATCCGCTGATCTTTTCTGCCGGACCCTTCGCCGGCACCAATTTCTCCAATGCCAACCGACTCAGCGTCGGCTGCAAAAGTCCGCTGACCGGCGGCATCAAAGAAGCCAATACCGGCGGCACCTTCGGCTTCGCGCTCGGCCAGCTTGAGATCTGTGGCTTCACCCTGCACGACGCCGCACCCGAGTGGACTGTTGTGCGCATCACCAAGGACGGCCAGATCGCCTTCGAGAGCGCGCAAGACTACATGGGCAAAGGCAACAACGAAGTGGCCCGCCTGTTGTTCGAGAAGTACGGCAAGAAGATCAGCTTCGCGCTGTGCGGGCCGGTCGGCGAGTATCTCGGGCTGATGGCAGGCATCTCCTTTGCCGATACCGACGGCCGCCCCTCCAGGCTGGCCGCGCGCGGTGGCGTGGGTGCCGTGCTGGGCTCGAAGAAGGTCAAGGCCATCGTGGTGGACACGCACAAGATGCCGCCGTTCCATGATCGGCAAAAGGTAATGGGCGCGGTGCGCGAATACGGCGCCAAGCTCGGCAAGGAGCCGGCCATCGACAACTTCAAGCGTCTGGGCACGGCGATGGTGGCGGACATGACCAACTACGTCGGCGGCCTGCCGGTGCGCAACTTCAGCGCCGGGCGCATGGTCGAGGAAAAAGACGGCCCGTTCAAGCTTGGCGGCGCCTATATCCGCGAGCTCAACCTGGCGCGCGGCGGCAAGACCGCGCACGACTGCATGCCCGGCTGCATGATTGAGTGCAGCAACGTCTACATGGACGACAAGGGCCAGGAACTGGTCTCGCCACTCGAATACGAGACGCTGGGCCTGGTGGGCAGCAACTGCGGGCTGCAAGACCCCGACGATGTGGCACGCCTGAACGCCGTGGCCAACGACCTGGGCATCGACACCATCGAACTCGGGGCCACGCTGGGCGTTCTGATGGAAGCCGGCCAGGGCGCATTTGGCGATGCGGCATTCATGATGGCCGCGCTCGACGACATCCGCAGCGGTAACGCGCGCGGCCGCCTGCTGGCGCAAGGCACGGCAAAGGTCGGCGAACACTACGGGGTCGCGCGGGTGCCGGTCATCAAGCGCCAGGCCATCAGTGCCTACGACCCGCGCGTGATCGAAGTGACGGGCATCTCGATGATGCTCACGGCCCAGGGCGCCGATCACACGGCAGGCAATCTGCCGGCGTTTGACTGCAAGGGCAGAAGCACCGAAGAACTGGTCGCCGTCAGTCTGGGCGCGCAGATCGCTGCGGCAGCAGCCGATTCACTGGGCTTTTGCATCTTCGGCCGATCCGTGACCGATACCAATCCGCAGTTGATCGTGACCGCGCTCAACGACGCGCACGGCACGCAACTCGAAGAGTCCTTCCCCAAGACCATGGGGCGCGAAGTGCTGGCGCTGGAAAAGCAGTTCAACCAACTGGCCGGTTTTGACGATAGCGACGACGAGCTGCCGGCTTTCTTCTATGACGAGGCACTGCCGCCCACCGGCAACCAGGCTCGCCATCACGCCGAAGAAGTGAACCGCTGCCTGGCGCAGCTTTAACGCCGGCCGGTCAGGCCGTGCGTGAGAGCATCACCAGCACGGCGCCATGCTGGTCGAGCCTGCAGGTGAAATTGGAATTCAAGCTATGGACACATGGTCTGGACTAATAGAGTCCCAAAAATCGGCCTGCTCATACCTTGCCACGGCGCCGATGATGTCGGGCTCTTAAAGACACAAAAGAGACGTAGGGTTATCCGAACTGGTGGCTCCAAACCCGACATTGGCATTAAAGGGCCTACCGTCGGCAACGTGGTAATGATTGCGTCAACCCAAGCACTCGCCAACGGCCATTCCACCGGTTTGGGCGTAGAACCCCAAAGATCAAGGCTCTAGCGGACACAAGACACGTCGCTGAGGGCGGCCACCCGACTTCGACAGTTAATCGCGAAACTCCGCCTTTTTTGGTTGCCCGTCCCAATGAAATCAACGACTTACAAGCGATTTTCCGAAAAGTCGTGTAATGGCACGTTCTGCACTTTTGTGATTTATTTGACATTGGCAATT
>CAIXNB010000165.1 GCA_903920695.1 uncultured beta proteobacterium | reverse complement strand
CCTGCGTCACTGGTGTTCGGACCGTCGATCCTGCGGCATTTCAAGGCCGCACGTGCTCACGGCGTGCCGATGAACAGGTAAGCATTGGCCGAGCCGCTGCTGGAGCGGCCCAGGCCAACGTAGACCGGGCCGAACGAGGTTTCAGCGCCGGCGTAGAGCAGCATCGAGTTGTAAGTGCCGGCCCGATTCAAGAAGGCCAGCGGGACCGCCACCCTGCCGGCCTCCAATGCCAGGCCCAGTCGCATGTCGCCGCGCAACCCAAGTGGCATGCGCCCGACGATGCGCTCGCCGCGTACATGGGCATAACTCAGCTTGTCACCATACAACTGGCCGGCGGCAAAGCCTGACAGGTTCAGGAAGCCGCCCAGCCGGGCCGCGTCCTGCTCCGGTAGTTGGCCGCGGGTGGAGCCTTCGTAGCTGCCGCGCAGGCCCAGCACCCAGTCACCCATCGGGAAGGCGCCGTTCAACCCCAGTGTCACGCGGTTGTAGTCCTGGCGTGAAGACTCAAACCAACTGGCGCGCACCGACCAGCCACGCGACGGAAAGTACAACTGGTCGAGCTGGTCGAGTTCGAAACTGGCCAGCCAGCCGCTGGTGC
Organism: uncultured beta proteobacterium; assembly: GCA_903920695.1. Classification (GTDB taxonomy): domain Bacteria; phylum Pseudomonadota; class Gammaproteobacteria; order Burkholderiales; family Burkholderiaceae_C; genus Rhodoferax. Next base: position 25,332 of record CAIXNB010000165.1, on the reverse strand, counting down.
GCAGCGGATCAGGTGGCTGGATTGGCAGCCCAGTTTCGAGCCGGACTGTGCGTTGTTCTTCACGCCAGCCCAGGCGCACCTGGCCCAGCAAGCCGATGTTGACGCCGCCCATCAGATCGAGCCGGCTCACGTTGTCGCGGTAGATAGAGGCGCGTTGTTCGCCGATATAGATGGCAACATTTTCGCGACGCACCGAGCCCTGAGCTTCGACGAAATAGCGCTGTGCAGGATCGAGTGGTTGATACCACGCGGCCGCCAGGCCGGTGTCGCTGCCCAATTCGCCCGAGACCAGCAGTTCGCCGCCGAGCGAATTGAGCCAGGTCTTCTGGTAGGCCGCGCGCAGGCTGTAGGTGGAGCCGCCGCTCAGGCTCGAATTCAGGTTGAGCCCGAGGCGCACGTAGTCCGGCCCCCAACTTTTTTCGGTGGGCGTGATGCGCAGCACGTTGCGTTCGCGTTGGCGCAGCAGTGTGTAGTCGACGCGCTCGTAGTAGCCGTCGCCATAGGCGCGCAGCAGGTCACGGTTGAGTCCCTTGGTATCGAGCGGTTGATCGATTTGTTGCTGCAGGTAGCGCCGCACCGTGGCCGGGTTGACGGTCTGCAGGCCGGCGATGACAAGCGCGTCGACCAGAGGTCGCTCCACTGCCGGTCCGCTTAAGTTCGCGCGCCAGGCGGTGTAAGTCGGGTCATCGACGGCTAGGCGCTGCAAGGCGCTGGCAAGCGCCAGCGCAGCAGTGCGACCGCGGTCGGCTGCCTCGGCGCTGCGTTCGAAGTCGGCGGCCGTGATGCCGTGGAGATCGGGCTTGATGTAGATGTCGGTCGGTGTCAGGCTGGCCAGCGACTGGGTCACGTTCTGCTCGGTCAGGATGGCGACCATCTGTGCTGAAATTGACAACAGTCCGCCGATGTCACTGGCCTTGAGCAGGGGCGAGCCGACGTTGACGGCGATCACCACCTGTGCCGCGCAGCGCTCGCGCACTTCGCGAATCGGCAGGTTGTCCACCAGGCCGCCGTCGACCAGCTTGCGTCCGCCGTATTCCAGCGGTGCCATCAGGCCCGGCACCGACATGCTGGCCTGCATCGCCTGTGTCAGGCTGCCATCGCGGTAGACCACGCGTTCACCGCTGGCGATGTCGGTGGCAACGATGGACAGCGGCACGGGCAGTGATTCGATGGGTCGCTCACCGCTGTCGGCATGCACCAGCTGGTTGAAGAAAAGTTTGATCTTCTGGCCCGAGAGCACACCGGGCTGACTTCTGATGCCCTGGGCGTTGATACCGGTTTCGCTGGCCGGCAGGTAGCGCTGGGCCAAGCGCTTGCTGCGATAGTTGAAATCGTCGTAGCCCGGGTTGTCCTGGAACATATCTTTCCAGTCGGCCTCGGCCAACTCCCGGCGCATCGTCGCCGGGTCCCGGCCAGCGGCCCAGGCGCCCGCGACCAGCGCGCCCATGCTGGTGCCGGCGATGCAATCGACCGGAATGCGCAACTGCTCCAGTACCTCAAGCACGCCGATGTGCGCGGCACCGCGCGCCCCGCCGCCGCCGAGCACCAGGCCGACGCGCGGTCGCTCGTCGGCCAAGGCGACGACGGCGCTGGCAGCCAGGGCGAGCGCAATCAGCGTGAGGCGGCGCATCAGATCCGCACCGCAGCCAACCACGCTGCCAGCGCCGCACTGACCTGCTGCGGCTGCTCAAGCGCGGACAGGTGGCCGCAGTGCTCGACCACGACGAGCCTGGCATCGGGAATCGCCGCTGCCATCTCCTCGTGCAGTTCCAGTGGCGTCAGCAGATCTTCGCGGCCGCACAGCACGAGCGTGGGGCATTGGATGCGTGACAGCGAGGCTCGGCTGTCGATGCGGCCCATGATCGCCTTTTGCTGGCGCTCGAAGGCGGCCGCGCCGACGCTGTGCGCCATGTCGACGACGACCTTGACGATCGCCGGGTCAGCGACGTGGTCGGGATGCAGCAGTCGTGGCGTGAGGCTGTCGATGACGGCCTGAAAGTCGGTCTTGGCCAGTGTCATCAGGTTCTTGCGCGACTCGATTGCCAGCGCCGAATCGGGGCGTGAATTCGTATCGAGCAGGGCCAGTGCGACGACACGTTCAGGGGCCTGGCGCATGATTTCCATGGCGACATAGCCACCCATCGAAAGCCCGGCCAGCGCGAAGCGAGCGGCCGGCGCCTGCGCCAGGGCGGCAGTGGCGAGTGCGGCGATCGAGTCGTGGCCGCTGATGTCGGCCGTGATCAGCGGATGGCGTCCAGCGAGGAATGCCGTCTGGTGCTGCCACAGGCGCTCGTCATCAAGCAGGCCGGGCACAGCATAGAGTGGGAAATTGTTCATAACGATTGGGCGGCGGTCGCAGTGGGTGGCAGATGACAGTTGAGTCAGAACATTATTCACCATCACGCCACTTGGGTCGCGAGGCCCTGATTCACCTTTCATAGACCTTCGTCATCGCGAGTCGCCATACCGCCACTTTCATTGCAGCGAAGCGCGGCAATCCATGACGTCTGGCGGCATGGATTGCCGAGTCGCTTCGCTTCTCACAATGACGATGTTGGGGTTCATGGGCTGTATGCCGTTTCGGTCACCCGAAACAGGGGCTTGCAATGACCCAACCGGGTCTATGTCTCGCCTCAGCGCATGAGAATCCGGTTCGTCAGGAATGGACTCTTGAACAACTCGCCGTCGGTTGTGAACGGCGTTTTCGCCTTGGCCGCGGCGGCCAGGCCGCTCGGCGTCGGACAACTGCCGTTGCTGCGGTATTGCAGCGCGGCGGCTACGCGCACCTCGCTCGCGCCGCCCAGTGCATGGGAGAAGTCTTCGCCGATCGAGCAGCCTGGCAGGACCGCATTGGCAGCCAGGCCGGTGGTGGCGCCGTTCTGGGGCGCGAAGCCATCGGTATAGTCGCCGAACCCGGCCGCGTTCACGCCCTTGAACTGGATCGAGAAGTAGGTTGTGCCGCAGTTGTCGGCCGGGTAGAAGCCGTAAGGCTTCCCGCAGGTGGCGGAGCCGATCTGTATCACCTCGACGCCGGCGCCGCGCAGGCTGTTGATCACCGATTCGCTGGCCGAGCAGGTTTCGGAACCGGTCAGCACAAAGACCCGGCTCAGGTTCAGAGTCGGCAGCGCCGTGCCGGCCGGTGTCGTGCTCAGGCCGACCGCTGTCGATTGAAACGGCGTCGGCGTGATGGCGCTCCCCGTGATCGGATCGACGCTCGGATGCTTGGCGTTGAAGGTCAGCAACTCGAAGGTCTTGCCGCTTGTGCGCGTTGGCCCGGCGATCATGTAGGCCAGTTCGCTGGCAATGACCAGATAGCCGCCGCCGTTGTAGCGCAGGTCCAGCACCAGGTCGGACACGTTGGCGTTCTTGAGCTGCGTCACCGCGCTGATCAGCGCCGGCTCGGCGCTGGCGATATGGTCGTTGAACAGCATGTAGCCGACCGTGCCACCGGCCAGAGTGCCGACGTTCTGCACCGGTGCCGAGATGATGTTGGCCGAGACCATGGTGATGGTGCGGGTGGTGGCGGAGCCCTGATCCTGAATCACGAAGGTATGCGACTCGCCCGCGCTGGCGGGAAACAGCCCAGCATTCAGAACATTGACCCCGGCTTGCGTTCCATCATTGACCAGATCGACGCCATCGACCCGCAGGACGCTGGCGCCGCGCGCCAATGCCGCGCCAGCGCTGGTGGCCGGCGTGCTCGGTTCCGTGTAGGCGACCACGGCGCTGCGCGGCACCGTCGCGCGCACCAAAGCCCAGGTTGCACCGTAGCCGGCTTGTACGCCCGAGCTCGACAATTGCTGCCACACTGACGTGTTGTAAGTGAAGTGAAACTTGTCCTTGGCAGCGCCACTTGCCGTCACGCTGCTGGTCTTGAGTGCGTTGAAGTAGCTGATCGCAGTGCTGTAGTTCGAAGGCGTCGGGTAGGGTACCTCGTTGTACCAGAGGTAGAAGTCGTTGCTCCAGGCCGCCAGCCAGTTCTGCTCGTTGAGCAGCGTGCCCTGGGTATCAGGAAAGGCCGTTCCCGTGCTGGGGTCCATGCCGCTGCGTGGTGCGACGCACTTGGCTGCCAGTGTCGATGCGGCTGGCAGGCTGGCGAATCCAGTGCCACCGCCACCGCCGCTACTGCCACTGCCACCACCGCCGCCGCAACCGGCGAGCAGCGCCGCCGTCGAAAAGCCAATTGCCAAGCGCATTATCCATTGCGATGTCATTCTAAATTCCGCCGCTAAAAATTGCCGATCCGTTGCGAAGGATATCCTGCTCTTGATTGGATTGTTATTCCCCAAAGGACCATACGGCAACAGTATCTGCGATCCATGTTCGTCGATGCGGGATCGATCGGAAAGTCACACGGGCAGTGGTCCTTGCCTGGGTTGGCGTTTTCGGGATCAGCGCTTCGCCTCGGTCGGCGGCGCGTTCCAGGCCTCGGCGACGACGCCAGGCAGCCCAGCGCCAGCGTCCGCGCTTTGATAGGAGATCGAAATCTCGCGCGCCTCGCCTGGCAGCAGCGAGAAATAGTCGTCCTGCCGGATGACGGGCAGGACGTCTTCGTCACCACCCGCTTTCACCAGGCGCAGACGCACGAAGAAAGCGAGATGTTTGCCGCTGTTGGCCACGGACACGCGCGCAGTCGTCTGGCCGGCGCGGTGCGTGCTGTGCGCGGATACCGACAGCTTGGTCGGCGCCAGTGACTGCAGCGCGCTCAGGTCAGCGTAGGCGGAGACCGGGGTGTGGTTCCAGTCTGATTTTTCCCAGTCGAGCACCTCGTCCTGGGTCGAGAGCCAATAGAAGTTCGGCGCGCTCGCGCCGCTACTGCCATCCTTGAGCGTCAGCCGCAGGAAATACGTGGTCGAAAGGCCCTCAATCTTCGGGATCGTGAACGCAGTTGTTGTGCCGTCAGCTGGCACGTCCAGCCGCAGGGTCTTGGTGAAGCGCTCGCGCCCCGAAACGTCGAAGACGCGCGCGCTGAGTTCTGCGTTCTTGAGCGCGCGTCCGGTCATGTTGACCGCCAGCACGGAACGGTCGGCGTAGGAGTACTGGGCGTGCACCGGCTCGCAGGCCTTTTTCACGCCGAAGTAGCCGCCGCCCGGTTCGAGGTAATAGTCGTAAAGATGCCAGATCATGGACGGCCAGGCATTGTTAAACATCCACTGGATCACGCCGGTGGAACCGTAACGGTTCGCCGTGAAGGCTTCGAACATGGCGCGCTCGCCCTCATACGCCATCGCCTGCGCCTTGCGCGCGTAGTCGCGTGCGTCCTTGGCCGCGCCGTAGCGCGCCTCCAGCGCCTCGGTAAACACGTTCATGTCCCGGAACACGCCGCCGCCCGCGTGGTGCTTCCACGCCTCGCCAATCGGCCAAAGGTCTTCTTGCGGCAGCATCCGGCGCAGGCTCTCAAATGGCGGCACCGCTGGGCCAGGCCCGATCTCGGTCGCGAAGCCGTGTGCGCCACCACGCGTCTTGTCGCGTTGCCAGTAGGATGGCGGGACCCAGTCATAGGGCCCGAGCATCTTGACGCCCGTGCTGCCGGTCAGCACGGTTGGCTTGTCGGACGCCGAGGACAGGACTGGATTGGGCCAATTGAGCCGTTTCAGGATGTCCAGGTAGGTGCGTTCGACGTGGGGCGGTGGTGGCCCGTCACTGCCGTTCAACCAGGCCAGCAGACTGGGATGGCCGCGCAGCCGGCGGATCTGGTCTTCTTGCGATGCGGCAGCGATCTCGTGGTCTTGCCGGCCCCACACAGGGCCTTGCGCGTAGCTCTCAGAGCGTTCCCACTGCTCCCAGTGCGAGCAGCAGGGCCAGCCCGCCATCACCATGATGCCTTGCTGATCGGCGAGGTCGAAGAAGGAATCGGGCTCCAGGTTGCCTTCAAGGCGGATCGTGTTCAGGTTCATGTCCTTCACGTACGCGAATTCCGATCGCACGCGCTCCAGCGAATAGCGCAGCATCATGTCGGAGGCCCAGCCGCCACCACGCACCAGAAAGCGCCGGCCATTGACCTTGAAGAGTCGATGGCCGGCGGTGTCAAGCTCTGACGTGACCTCGCGGATGCCGAAACGGGCGGCGCGGCGGTCCGAGACGCCTTGCGCCACCTCAAACGTGACTTCCACCTTGTACAAGGCCTGCGCACCCATTTGCGCCGGCCACCAGAGCCGTGGATGGCGCAAATTGAGTTGGCGGTAATGCTCGGGTGTAAACGAGAACTCGCGCGTCTCGCCAGGCGCCAGCGTGACCGGCATGGTGAAGGGCACGCCTTCGATCCGGCCCCTGAGCGTTCCCGTCACGGCGTGCTCACTCGCGTTGTGCGCCTCGACCCCGACGGTCAGATGCGCGCGCTGGAAGGCGGGGCCCTCCAGACGGGATGTGACATGGGGTGAACCCAGCGTCACTGCGCCGCTTGTGGTCAGGAAAACGTCGCGGAAAATGCCCATGTCCTTGTCCGGCGGTGCCGGGTTCCAATCGACCCAGGTCAGGCCGAGTTCATGGGGCGCTGGCGCGATGACCTCGACCGCCAGCGCGTTCGCTCCGGTCGACCGCAGCGCGTCGGTGACGTCGAGTCGGTGCAAACGGAAGGTGCCGGCGATTTCGTTCGAGGCGGCCAGACGTTGACCGTTGAGCCAGACGTTGGCCCTGAAATTGATGCCGTCGAAATGCAGCCACGCGCGCTGCCCGCGTTCGAGTGCGGGAGAGCGGAATTCGGTGCGATACCACCAGGAGGAGCGGAACGGACTGTCGGCGGGCATCGGCAGGTCCGAGAAGTTTTCGCCGACCGGATAGTCGGTGCCGGGAATTGATCGCAGGTTGACGCCGAAGTAAGGGTCCGGATAGACCTTGTTCTCGACCAGCGCCGCCAGCACCGTGGTCGGCACGCGCGTGGGGTACCAGCTTGAGTCGGTAAAGCCGGCCTGGGACAGGGCTGCCCCGTCTGCGTTCACAGCCGCAGACGACTGGATGCGCCAGCCGTCGCGCAGAAACTGCCGTGGCCCTTGCGCTGCCTGCGCGTTGAGCACCAGCAACAGGATCAACATCAGTAACTTCATCGCATTATTATGGCGTTGCATGTGGCACTGTCTGAAGTGAAGCGTTGGATCCCGGGTGCTGATACCCCGGACCTGATCCGGGGTCGGGATGACAAATCGGGGGCCAGGTTGACAACATCGCTTGTCATTGCGGGCTCCGACCCGCAATCCATGGTGCGCGTGGCACTGGATCCCGGGTCGAGCCCGGGATGACAAACGGGGTCGGGATGACAGCAGGGGGCCGGCCTTACCTCACCAGAGCGAGCGGGTCTGGGCGAAGTGCGCGGCCAGGAAGTCGATCAGGGCGCGCACCTTGGCCGAGACGTGCTTGCGCGTCGGATAGACCGCATAGATGCCGAGCTTGAGCGAGCGAAATTGCGGCAACAGTTCGACCAGGGTGCCGGCGGCCAGATCCGGTCCGACCAGAAAGCTCGGCTGCAGGATCACGCCCTGGTGCGCCAGCGCCGCAGCGCGACAGGTGTCGCCGCTGTTGGTGTGGATGCAGGGTTGGGTCTTGACGCTCACCGGCCCTTGCGGCCCGTCGAAATGCCACTCGTCCTTGGTTGACCAGTAGCTGTATGAGATCACCGCGTGCTGTGTCAGATCGGCCGGTTCTTTGGGCGTGCCGTGCAGCGCCAGGTATTGCGGTGAGGCGCACAGCACCATGCGTGTGCTCGCCAGTCTTTTGCTGACCAGCGTTGAATTGTCCAGGCGGGCGATGCGGATCGCCACGTCGTAGCCTTCCTCCACCAGATCGACCAGGCGGTCGGCCAGCGTCACGTCGAGTTTGACCTTCGGGTGCAGGCTGCGAAACGCGCCCCACAGTGGCGCCAGGTGCAGCACGCCAAAGGTGAATGGGGCATTGATGCGCAGCAGGCCGCTGGCCGCATGGCTGCGTGATGTGATCTCTTCTTCAGCCTCGGCCACTTCCGCCAGCAGTTCCTTGCTGCGGCTATAGAAGACATGCCCTTCGTCGGTCAGGGAAAGCCGGCGCGTCGTGCGATGCAGCAGGCGCACACCGAGGCGCGTCTCCAGATCGACCACATAGCGCGAGACGGCGGCCTTGGACATGTTTAGCGCATCGGCCGCTTTGACGAAACTGCCGACGTCGACGACGGCGTTGAAGGTCTGCATTTCCAAGAATCGGTCCATTGTCCCTCCGGTTGGGATAATTAATCTAAGTTAACGGTGTTTATCTTAGCTTGTGATTCCAATAAAGTTCCCCCCCATGCACTGCCGAACAGGATTCAGGCCAGTGCACTGTCAGGAAACAGAACAGTCAATCCACCGAAAGGGAATCATCATGAAAGTCACAGTCATCGGCGCCGGCAATATGGGCGCAGCCTTTGTCAAACAACTCAGCCGCGCCGGCCATCAGGTCAGCGTCACGGCGCGCGATCCAGCCAAGGCGCAGGCGGTCGCCGCAGCGAATGCTGGCGCAACCGCCGTTGCCAGTGCCAATGCGGCAGCTGGCGCGGATGTCGTGATCCTGGCGACCGGCTACGGCGATGCCGTTGCGGCACTGAACAGTGTTGGCGACCTGACGGGTAAAGTGGTCATCGACATCACGAATCCGCTGACCGCCGACTACATGGGCCTGACCCTGGGTCACAGCACCTCGGCTGGCGAAGAAATCGCCAAGGCCGTCCCCGGTGCCGAGGTCGTCAAGGCTTTCAATACGGTGTTCGCACAGGTGCTGGCGGACGGTCCTGATTTTGGCAAGGGCCAGACCGTTTCGGTCTACATCGCCAGCGACAGCGAGCGCGCCAAACAAAGCGCCACGGCACTGGCCCAGAGCATCGGTTATGCCACGGTCGATGCCGGTGGTTTGAAGAACGCCCGTTACCTGGAGCCGTTGGCTGGCTTCAATATTTATCTGGGCTACGGCGCTGGTCTGGGCACCTCGATTGCGCCGAACTGGATCAAGCGCGCTTAAACCCAAAGCTGGCAGGTCGAGGTCGATTTGCCGCACCATTTTCATTTTTTCATTCATTCATTTTCAAAGAAAGTTCATCATGTCCACCTCCCTCCAAAATCCCCTGAACCTGATCGGCCGCATCCTTTTCGTGGCCCTGTTTCTGCCGGCTGGCATCGGCAAGCTGACCGGCTTTGCCGGCACCGTGGGCTATATCTCTTCGGTCGGTCTGCCGCTGCCCACGCTGGGCGCCGTATTGGCACTGCTGGTCGAAATTCTCGGCAGCCTGGCGCTGCTGGCGGGTTTCCAGACGCGCATCGCAGCCCTGGTGCTTGCAGCGTTCACGCTGGTGGCCAGCTTCTTCTTCCATAACTACTGGGCGGCTCCGGCGGCGCAGGCCTTCGTGCAACAACTGATGTTCTTCAAGAACATCGCTGTCGTCGGTGGTCTCTTGGTGCTGGCAGCGCAAGGTGCCGGTGGTTGGAGCCTTGACGCTCGCGCCGAAAAATAAGTCCAACCGTCCTACGAGAACCCCATGACAACTTCCGTCAAAGCGCCCGTCCTGTTCATCTCGCATGGCGCGCCAACTTTCGCCATCGAGCCCGGCATCCTCGGAGCGCAACTGCGCGCCCTGGGCCCGCAGTTGGAACAGGTCAAGGCCGTGCTGGTCGTGTCGCCGCACTGGCAAACGCGTGATGTCAAGGTGATGACGACGGCCAAGCCCGAGACCATTCACGACTTCGGTGGCTTTCCGGCCATCTTGTACGAGTTGGCCTATCCGGCGAGTGGCGCGCCGGAACTTGCCAGGGAAGCGGCACGGCTGCTTGAGCAGGCCGGTTTCAGTGTTGGTTTTGATGCGGGTCGCGGCCTGGACCATGGCGCCTGGGTGCCGCTCTGGCACCTGGTGGCGCAGGCCAACCTGCCGGTGTTTCAGGTCTCGATGCCGGTCACGCTGGATACGGCGCATGCTGTTCGGTTCGGGCAGGCTCTGGCCACGCTGCGTGAGCAGGGCGTGATGATTGTTGCTTCCGGCTGCATGACGCACAACCTGTACGAGTTCCGCCAAGCCGGCTCACAAGCGCAGGCTTATGCGCAGGAATTCACGACCTGGGTGCGCACCGCCGTGCTCGCCAAGGCGACTAGTTCGGTAGTCGCTTACCGCAGCGAGGCGCCGCACGCCGTGCGCGCTCATCCGACCGACGAGCATTTCCTGCCGCTGCTGATCGCCATGGGCGCGGCGGACGATGCGGACCCGGTGCGCCTGCTCGACGGCGGCATCACCTACGGCGTGATTTCGATGGAATCCTATGCCTGGGGCTTCGCGTGAACGCCAACCGTTTCGATTTGGTCTTCACATCGCGGCCAGCGCGCTCCGCGACGCCCAAGGCACTCGTGCTCTTGCTGCATGGTGTCGGCGGCTCCGAGAGCAATCTCGCGGACATGGCCGCGGCCATCGATCCGGATGCGCTGGTCGTCATGCCGCGCGGGCCGATCACGCTCGGTGCCGGGCAATACGCCTGGTTTCGCGTCAACTTCACGGCCGACGGCCCGGTCATCGTGGCCAGCGAGGCGGAACAGAGCCGCCAGACCGTGCTGCGCTTTGTGGAACAACTGCAGGTGGCCCATGGCATCGCGTCGCAACGCACGGTGATTGCCGGCTTCAGCCAGGGTGGCATCGTCAGTGCCAGTGTGGCACTCAGCGCCCCGGAGCAGCTGGCCGGTTTCGGCCTGCTGTCGGGTCGTATCCTGCCCGAATTGGCGCCGTACATCGCCGACAAGACGCGGTTGACCAAGTTGCGCGCCTTCATCGGCCATGGCGAGTACGACAGCAAATTGCCGCTGGCCTGGGCCCAGCGCGCTGACCAGTGGCTCAGCGAACTGGGTGTGGCGCATGTGACCCGCATCTATCCGATCGACCACGGCATCAGCGCCGCGATGCAGTCGGATTTTCTGGATTGGCTGCACGGGCTGGTACGCTGATACCGCTGTGTCGGAGTACCCGTTACAGTCGGCGAGATGACACAAGACATTGAGCGGTGTTATGCTGCACTTCGAACCGGCTGCCCGGCTGGCAGCGCCGTCACGGTGCTGCAGATCGGCGCGCAACAGACGCTGATTGCCAGCGGCACTGGCTCAGAGACGGAAGCCACATTCACACTGGCCCTGGGTTCGCACAAGACCGCCGCTGATCTCTTCCTGCACCAGCCGCCAACGCCGGCCGAGTTGGAGAACGCCATCATGGTGGTGGAAGACGAACTGTTTCGCGTGCGTGCGCTGGCCGGCAGCGCTTCGCTGCTGCGCTCCGATGATCCGGCCCTGCGCCAGATCGCCTTGTTGGCGGGCGCTTCGGACGGCGCCGAGTTGACGCTGTCGGTCGATGCGGTCGAGCGCCTGTTTGATGCGCTGGCAGCGCTGGTGCTCGGACGGCCGGCAAGCAGCGCCGGCATTCCGGACGATGCGGCCTTTGCCGCCACGATGCTGATCCTGCGCGAGTTCATGCACCACCTGCAATTCGCGTCGATCCGCATCATGGCGCCAACGCAGCCGGTGTAGCAACGAGACGCCGTTCGCGATAACGAAAGGCGTCTTGTCATGATCCCTGCCAAGTCAATCGGCCGCAGCCAAGGCCCACTCAGCCGCCGAGCGCGCGTGAATGGCGGTGGTGTCGAACAGCGGCACCGTTGCGTCCTGCGCCGTCACCAGCAGCGAGATCTCGGTGCAACCCAGAATGATGGCCTGCGCGCCCTGGCTTGCCAGCTCTGCCATCACGCGGCGGTAGAGCTCGCGTGAGGCTGGAACGATTTTGCCGAGGCACAGTTCCTCGTAAATGATGCGGTGCACCTGATCACGGTCGGGCAGTGGCGGCAGCAGCACCTCAAGCCCGTGGCGCTGGCGCAGCCGCTCGCGGTAAAAGTCCTGCTCCATGGTGAAGCGGGTGCCGAGCAGGCCAATGGTCGTGTAAGCGGCTGCTCTGATTTCCCGGGCGGTTGGATCGGCGATGTGAAACAGGGGAATCGCAACGGCCGCCTCAATGCTGGCAGCGACCTTGTGCATGGTGTTGGTGCAGAGCACCAGGAAATCGGCGCCGGCCGCTTCCAGTGAACGCGCGGCCTGTGCCAGCAGGGCGCCAGCCGCAACCCAGTCGCCCGCATGCTGCAAGCGCTCGACTTCATGAAAATCCAGGCTGTAGAGGACCAACTTGGCCGAGTGCAGGCCGCCCAGATGTTGCCGAACCGTTTCGTTGATCTGGCGGTAATAGGGCAGGGTCGATTCCCAACTCATACCGCCGATGAGGCCAATGGTCTTCAGGTGTTTTCCTCGCGCTTTGATTTGGTTAAGAATAACCGACCCGGCCCCTGGCGACGCTGCGATACATTCTTTACACTCGCTTCACTGATTTTCCGACAAGATCGCGCTTAGACGCGTCATGATTGGACCCATGTTGAATCTGCGACACCGAAAGAAGGGAACTATGAAAAAGCTACTTGTCCTCACCGCTGCCATGGCTGCATGCGGACTGTCCTTTGCCCAGCAGGAATGGGCCCGTGTGAACTCGGTAACACCTGTCATTCAACAGGTCACCGTTCCGCGTCAGGTCTGCAATACCGAGCAGGCCGTTGTGCAACCCCAGAAATCGGGCGCGGGCGCTCTCATGGGTGCCATCGCGGGGGGTGCCATGGGCAACGCCGTGGGCGGTGGTAACGGCAAGACGGCCGCCACCATGCTGGGCATCCTCGGCGGCGCGGTTGTCGGCGACAACATTGAAGGCTCACCGCAGGCGCAGGTGCAAAACGTGCAGCGCTGCCGGATGCAGAATTTCTACGAAAGCCGCACCGTCGGCTACAACGTTGCTTACGAATACGCGGGCAAGCAGTACACGGTGCAGATGCCCAATGACCCCGGGCAGCAGATTCTTCTGCAAATTACGCCGGTGGTCTCCAACGGTTCGATGCCGCCACCCCCACCTTACCCGCAGCGCTGAGATCGATCTAGTGCTTAGCGCCCGTGTTCGCGCCGTGCGATCCAGACGGTTGAAGCCAGGATGACCAAGGCGCCGAGCAGCGTGGTCTGGCTCGGCACATCGGAAAACACCAGCCAGCCCAGCAGTGAGGCCCAGATCAGATCGAGAAAGCGCAGCGATTGCGTGGCCGAGATGTCGGTGATGCGAAAGCCTCGGGTCAGGCAGTAGTGGCCGAGCGAGCCCAGCATGCCGGCAATCATGAAGCCAAGCCATTGCCAGAGGCTCGGCGGTGTCCAGTGCCATAGCCCGAGCGGCAGACTGAGCACGGTCACGCTGATCGATTGCCAGAGCACGATGACACCTGATTTTTCATAGCGCGTGAGCGTCTTGGTCATCAGGAACGAGGCTGCGAAGACCGGCGCCGATGCCAGCATCACCAGGGCATACCAGTTGCCCTGGCCGCTGAGCTTGGGCAGCACCACCACCAGCACACCAGCGAAGCCGATGGCGGCCGCGATCCAGCGGTCGCCGCGCATCTTCTCACCGAGGAACCAGGCCGCGCCGAGCATGATGAAGATCGGTCCGGTGAAACCGATCGCGGTCATGTCGGCCAGTGCGATGTGGGGCAGGGCGGTGAACCACAACAGCAGGCCTACCGTGTGCACTGCGCCGCGCCAGAGTTGACCGCCCAGGTTGACCGGGATGTAGGCGCGCCAGCCCTGGCGCCAGATCAGCGGCAGCATCGCTGCCATGCCAAACAGGAAACGCAGGAATTGCGACTGAAACGGGTCCAGGCTGAGCGTGATCTTGCGCACGATGGTGTTGAGAAGCGAGAACAAAAAACCGCTCAGAGCGACCCACAACATACTGCGCCAGACTGGCGGCAAGCCAACGATGCGCTTGTGGGCGTGCCGGTGCGCCAATGCGACGCGGTGTCGCAGCAATCGGGGCAGCGTGTTGGGGAATTTCACGGCCGGTGTTGGGGATAAGCGTACATGACGGGCCAGTGTAGTGCTGGCATTCGTCGCTTGTGGTCGCTGCTAAGACAGCGATCAACTGTCCCGCGTTTTCAATGAGCGCAGAAGATCGGGGAAAATGGCTGGAAAATCGTTCAGGGCCACACCATGCATAGCAAGGAACTTCTTTCCGTGATCGCCATCCACGGCGGCGCTGGCACCATGAGCCGCGCCAGCATCGATGCCGGCCAGGACGTCGCCTACCACGCGGCCCTGCAGGCCATTCTGCTTGCGGGTCAGGCCCTGCTGGCGCGTGGCGGCAGCGCGCTCGACGCGGTGAGCCTGGCGGTTGATATGTTCGAGGACTGCCCGCTCTTCAATGCCGGGCATGGTGCGGTCTTCACACACGACGCCACCCATGAACTCGACGCCGCCATCATGGACGGTGCCACTTTGCGCGCCGGCGCTGTGGCCTGCGTCAGCCGGGTGCGCCGTCCCCTGCGCGCCGCGCGTGCCGTGATGGAGCGCAGCGAGCATGTGCTGCTGGTGGGTGCGGGTGCCGAGGCCTTCGCCCAGGCCTGCGGCCTTGAGCTGGTGGCACCCGACTATTTTTCCACGGCGGCGCGGCGCGAACAGTTGCAGCGTGCGCTGACCCTGGATGCCACCTTGCTGGACCATGACGCGTCGGCATTGGTGTTTGCAACGCCGGCCAGCAGCAGGCCACCGCTCGACGAAGAGCGCAAGTTCGGCACCGTTGGCGCCGTGGCGCTCGACGCGCACGGCAATCTGGCGGCCGCGACCTCAACCGGCGGCATGACCAACAAGCGCGTTGGCCGCGTTGGCGACTCGCCGCTGATCGGTGCCGGCACCTATGCCGACAACCGCACGGCTGCCATTTCCTGCACCGGCACTGGCGAGATGTTCATTCGCGCGGTCGCTGCTTATGACATCTGCGCCCGCATGGCCTACGCGGGCTTGTCGCTCGATGCGGCGGCGCAGGAGGTCGTGATGAAGGTCCTGCCGGCCATCGGCGGACGTGGCGGCCTGATTGCCGTCGATGCCCGTGGTAACCTGAGCCTGCCGTTCAACACCGAAGGCATGTACCGCGGTCACGCCCGTGTCGGCGAAACGCCGCAGACGGCAATCTTCGCCTGAGCGCCAGTAGTGTCTTTTAATCACCTCCACAACACCGTCCCATGCCATCGAGTCTGACCGCCGAAGCCGCACGCAGCGCCCTGCAGCTGCGTGAGCAGCAGGTGCTGGCCGTAAGCGATCTGTCGGTGCGCTTCAGCACTGCCGAGCGCACGGTGGAAGCGGTGCGGCAACTGAGCTTTGATGTCGCGCGCGGCGAGACCCTCGCGATTGTTGGTGAATCGGGTTCGGGAAAGTCGGTCACGGCGCTGGCGCTGATGCGCCTGGTCGAACATGGCGGTGGTCATATCACCAATGGGCGCATGCTGTTTCGCCGGCGCAGCGGCGACGTCCTCGACCTGGCGCAGGCGCGCGAACCGGTGATGCGTAGCATCCGCGGCGCTGACATTGCGATGATTTTCCAGGAGCCGATGACCTCGCTCAATCCGGTCTTTACGGCCGGCGACCAGATCGCCGAGTCGATTCAGGTGCACCAGGGCAAGAGTGCGGCAGCGGCCCGTGCCGAGGCGCTGCGCATGTTGGAGTTGGTGCGCATTCCGGAGGCGCGCAACGTGCTTGACAGCTATCCGCACCAGCTCTCGGGCGGCATGCGCCAGCGCGTCATGATTGCGATGGCACTGTCGTGCAAGCCTTCGTTGCTGATTGCCGATGAGCCAACGACGGCGCTCGACGTCACGATCCAGGCGCAGATCCTGCACCTGATACGCGCGCTGCAGGACGAAATGCAAATGGGCGTGATCTTCATCACGCACGACATGGGGGTGGTGGCGGAAGTGGCCGATCGCGTGCTCGTAATGTACCAGGGCGACAAGGTCGAGGAGGGCGTCTCGGAAGCTATTTTTGCCACGCCGCGCCATGTCTACACGCGGGCCCTGCTGGCAGCGGTGCCGCGCCTGGGTGCGATGCAGGGCATCGACCTGCCGTGCAAGTTTGATCTGCTGCGCGTCGAAGCGGGCGCTGACGCCGGACCCGAGCCGTTCCAGCCGCAGGACACGGTGCAGGGCGCATCGACGCCGATCCTGCGCGTGCAGGACCTGGTGACGCGTTTCGACGTGCGCGCCGGACTGTTCAGTCGCGTCAAACGCCGCGTGCATGCTGTTGAGAAGATCAGCTTTGATCTGCATGCCGGCGAGACGCTGGCGCTGGTGGGTGAGTCCGGATGCGGCAAGTCCACCACCGGGCGCTCGCTGTTACGCCTGGTTGAGAGCCAGAGCGGCGTCATCGAGTTCGGCGGGCAGAATATCCGCGATCTGCCGAGCAGCACCTTGCAGGGCCTGCGGCGCAACATCCAGTTCATTTTTCAGGACCCGTTTGCTTCGCTCGATCCGCGCCTGACGGTTGGCTTTTCGATCATGGAGCCGCTGCTGGTGCACAAAATTGCCCACGGCCGCGCGGCGCAGGAGCGGGTCGACTGGCTGCTGCAGAAGGTCGGCTTGCCAGCCGAACATGCACAGCGCTATCCGCACGAGTTTTCCGGTGGCCAGCGCCAGCGCATTGCGATTGCGCGCGCCCTGGCGCTCAACCCCAAGGTGGTGGTGGCCGACGAATCGGTGTCGGCGCTTGATGTCTCGATCCAGGCCCAGATCATCAACCTGATGCTCGACCTGCAACGCGAATTCGGCATCGCTTTTCTGTTCATCTCGCATGACATGGCGGTGGTGGAGCGCATCAGCCATCGCGTGGCCGTGATGTACCTCGGCCAGATCGTCGAGATCGGCCCACGCCGCGCCATCTTCGAGGATCCGCAACACGCCTACACGCGCCGCCTGATGGCGGCGGTTCCGGTGGCCGATCCGGCGCGCCGGCATCTGCGCCATGAACTGCTCGAAGGCGAGATCCCAAGCCCGATCCGCGCTGTGGGCGACGAGCCCACGGTGCAGCCGCTGGTACAGGTCGGCGCCGGTCATTTCGTCGCGCACCATCGCGTCGGCGGCCTTTATTGATTCAGTTTTTTTCAACCAGGAGTCCAAACCATGAAACACACACTCGCACCGCTTGCCGCAGCCCTGGCGCTGACGGCTACTTTTGCCGCGCCGGCGTTCGCTGCCAAAGACGTCGTCGTGGCCGTCGCATCGACCTTCACCACGATGGATCCGTATGACGCCAACGACACCTTGTCGCAGGCGGTTGTGAAGTCCTTCTACCAGGGCTTGTACGGTTTTGATTACACGATGAAGATGGTGCCGGTGCTGGCCGAGAGCCATAGCGTCAGCAAGGACGGCCTGGTCTACACCATGAAGCTCAAGCACGGCGTCAAGTTCCACGACGGCAGCGATTTCAACGCCGATGCGGTGAAGGTCAACTTCGACCGCGTCACCAATCCCGACAACAAGCTCAAGCGCTACAACCTGTACAAGAACATCGCCAAGACCGAGGTCGTCGATCCCTATACCGTGCGTTTTACGCTCAAGGAATCGTTTTCGCCCTTTATCAACTCGCTGGCGCATCCGTCGGCTGTGATGATCTCGCCGACGGCCTTGGCCAAGCTTGGCAAGGGCATCGCGCAGAGCCCGGTCGGCACCGGTCCGTTCAAGTTCGTCGAATGGAAGCAGAGCGACTACCTCAAGGTGGAGAAGTTCGCCGGCTACTGGCGCAAGGGTTACCCTAAGGTGGACACCATCACCTGGCGTCCGGTGGTTGACAACAACACGCGCAGCGCCATCATGCAGACCGGAGAGGCGCACTTCACCTTCCCCGTGCCCTATGAGCAGGCCGAAATCCTCAAGACCAAGCCCGGCATTGATCTGACGGCAGCGCCCTCCATCGTGCACCGTTATCTGTCGATGAACGTGCTGCAAAAGCCCTTCGACAATCCGAAGGTGCGCGAGGCCATCAACTATGCGATCAACAAGGACGCGCTGATCAAGGTGGCGTTCTCGGGCTATGCGATTCCGGCCGAAGGCGTGCTGCCCAAGGGCGTCGAATACGCGGTCAAGCTCGGTCCCTGGCCTTACGATCCGGCCAAGGCGCGTGAACTGCTGAAGGAAGCCGGCTACCCGAACGGCTTTGAGAGCACGCTGTGGTCGGCCTACAACCACACGACGGCGCAGAAGGTGATCCAGTTCCTGCAGCAGCAACTGGGCCAGGTTGGCATCAAGGTGCAGGTGCAGGCACTCGAAGCCGGCCAGCGCGTCGAGAAGGTCGAGAGCGCGCAGGATGCGGCCACAGCGCCGGTGCGCATGTACTACGTCGGCTGGTCGTCCTCGACCGGCGAGGCCGATTGGGCCATGCGTCCGCTGCTGGCCTCGGAGTCGTTCCCGCCGCGCATGTTCAACACCGCCTACTACAAGAACGAAGCAGTTGACGCCGACATCGCCAAGGCGCTCAACACCACCAGCGCGGCCGAGAAAACCAAGCTCTACGCCGATGCCCAGCAGCGCATCTGGAAAGACGCACCCTGGGCCTTCCTCGTGACCGAGCAACTGCTGTCGGCCAGCAGCAAGAACCTGTCTGGCATGCACGTGATGCCTGACGCGTCTTTCAACTTCGATGAAATCGAACTCAAGTAAGCACGCAAGCACCTCACCGCGATGACCAGCTACTTCATCAAACGTCTGTTCGGATTGCTGCCGACGCTGCTGATCGTCGCGGTGCTGGTGTTCCTGTTTGTTCACATGCTGCCGGGGGATCCGGCACGCCTGGCGGCCGGGCCCGACGCCGACCCGCAGACGGTGGCCATGGTGCGCCAGGACCTGGGTCTGGACCGGCCTTTGCCCGAGCAGTTCGTGAGCTTCTTCACGCGCGTGCTGCACGGCGACTTTGGCAAGTCGATCCGCACGCGCCGCGCGGTCTCGACCGAGATTGCCGAGCGCTTCATGCCGACGCTGCTGCTGACGCTGGCCAGCATGGGCTGGGCGGTGGTTTTCGGTATGTCGATCGGCGTCATCTCGGCGGTGTTTCGCAACGAGTGGCCGGACCGCATCGGCATGACGATTGCGGTCTCCGGCATCTCCTTTCCGGCCTTTGCGCTGGGCATGCTGCTGATGCAGGTTTTCTCGGTACAACTGGGCTGGCTGCCGACCGTCGGCGCTGACGGCTGGCGCCACTACATCCTGCCCTCGATCACACTGGGCGCCGCCGTGGCGGCCGTGATGGCGCGCTTCACGCGCGCCTCTTTTGTCGAGGTGATGCAGGAAGACTTTGTGCGCACGGCGCGCGCCAAGGGCCTGAAGGAGCGCACCGTGATCGCCAAGCACTGCCTGCGCAATGCGCTGATCCCGGTGGTCACGATGATGGGCCTGCAGTTCGGCTTTCTGCTCGGCGGCTCGATTGTGGTCGAGGTCGTCTTCAACTGGCCCGGTGTCGGACGCTTGCTGGTCGACTCCGTGACCATGCGCGACTACCCGGTGATCCAGATGCTGGTGCTGCTGTTCTCGCTTGAATTCATCCTGATCAACCTGGTGGTCGATGTGCTGTATGGCTTCATCAACCCGACCATCCGTTACAACTGAAGCCGCCATGCAGAAACCCCCCACCACTCCCGTGGTTGCAACCGTTGCAGCGGGCAGCGTGCGAACCCCCTGGACCGAGTTCTGGCGCAAGTTCCAGAAACAGCATGTGGCCGTGGGGGCACTGGTCTTCGTGCTGCTGCTGGTGCTGCTGGCCGTGTTCGCGCCGCTGATCGCGCCGTTCGATGCGGAGAATTATTTCGATTACGACCAGCTCAATGCCCGGCCGTCCTGGCATCACTGGTTTGGTGTCGACCCGCTGGGACGTGACATCCTGAGCCGCATCCTGTCGGGTGCGCGCCTCTCCTTGGCCGCCGGTTTCTTCTCGGTTGCGATCGGCGGTCTGGTCGGCACCGTGCTGGGCCTGCTGGCTGGCTATTACGAGGGCTGGTGGGACCGCATCGTGATGCGAATCTCGGACGTGCTGTTTGCTTTCCCCGGCATCCTGCTGGCGCTGGGCGTGGTCGCCATCCTGGGCAGCAGCATGGTCAATGTGGTGGTGGCGGTGTCGGTGTTCAGCGTGCCGGCTTTTGCGCGCCTGGTGCGCGGCAACACGCTGGTGCTCAAGCAGATGACTTACATCGAAGCGGTGCGCAGTATCGGCGCATCGGACTGGACCATCATCGTGCGCCACATCCTGCCCGGTACCATCTCGACCATCGTCGTCTACTTCACGATGCGCCTGGGCACTTCCATCATCACCGCCGCCAGCCTGTCGTTTCTCGGCATGGGTGCGCAGCCACCGACGCCCGAATGGGGCGCCATGCTCAACGAGGCGCGCGCCGACATGGTCAATGCGCCGCATGTGGCGCTGTTTCCCAGCCTGGCGATCTTCCTGACCGTGCTGGCCTTCAACCTGCTGGGTGACGGCTTGCGCGACGCACTGGACCCGAAAATTGACCGCACCTGACTCCGTTCCCCACATCGGCAGCCTGCCCAGCGGTGGGCGCAACGCGATCACCGATGTAGCGGGCGTGACGGTCGGTCACCACACGCTGGACGATGGCGCCGTGCAGACCGGTGTCACGGTGCTGCGTCCGCACCCGGGCGATCTGTTTCGCGAGCGCGTGCCGGCTGCGGCTGCTGTGCTCAACGGTTTCGGCAAGAGCGTCGGGCTGATCCAGGTTGAGGAGCTCGGTGTGCTGGAAACGCCGATTGCGCTGACCAATACTTTTTCGGTTGCCACGGTGGCCACAGCGCAAATTCGCCAGTGCATCGCCGCCAATCCGGAAACCGGGCGCAGCCTGCCGACGGTCAACCCGCTGGTGTTCGAGTGCAACGACGGTTTTCTCAATGACATCCAGCAAATGGCCGTGACCGAGCAGCATTACCAGTCGGCCTTCGAGCAGGCCGGCGTGAACGTCGAGCAAGGCTCGGTCGGTGCCGGGCGTGGCATGTCATGCTTCGAGCTCAAGGGCGGCATCGGCACAGCCTCGCGCCGGGTCGCTCTGCCGGGGCAGGGTGTCTACACCGTTGGCGCGCTGGTGCTGGCCAACTTCGGCAAATTGCCGCAATTGGTGCTGGCCGGTCAGGCGCTTGGCCTGCAACTGGCCCGGGGCCTGAACGTGCCACAGGCGAGCGAAGCCGAGAAGGGCTCGATCATCTTGCTGATTGCCACCGACGCGCCGCTTGACGCGCGCCAGTTGCGCCGGCTTGCCTTGCGCGCCGGTGCCGGTCTGGCGCGCACCGGCTCCGTGTTTGGCCACGGCAGTGGTGATATTGCGCTGGCGTTTTCCACTGCCTACACCCTGCCCTTGCAGCCATCGCAGCCTATGCCGGCGCTGGCCATGTTGCACGACGGCCTGCTCGATAGCCTGTTCCAGGCCGTTGTTGACAGCACCGAGCAGGCCATCGTCAACGCCCTGTTTCTCGCAAGCACCGTCACCGGGCGCGATGGCCATCAGCGCCACGCCCTGACTGAGTTGTTGCGCCCATTCTCCCCTGTTTGAGAGTGTCATGAAGATCCTGATTTCGGTCGATATCGAAGGCCTTGCCGGCGTGCTCCAGCCTGAGCAAACCCGTGCCGGCAACGCTGAGTACGAGCGTGCCCGCCTGCTGATGACGCACGAGGCCAATGCCGCCATCGCCGGCGCCTTCGATGGCGGTGCCAGCGCCGTGTTGGTCAATGATTCGCACGGCGGTTACCGCAACCTGCTGCCCGATTTGCTGGACGCGCGCGCGCAGGCCGTGATGGGCAAGCCGCGCTACCTGGGCATGATGGCCGGCGTCGATGAAGCGGTGGATGTGGTCTGCCTGGTAGGCTACCACGCGCGCTCGAAAGCGTGCGGCATCCTGTCCCACACTATCAACAGCTTTGCCTTTGCCCGGATCTATTTCAATGACCTCGAACTGGGCGAAGCCGGCATCTATGGCGCGCTGGCCGGCGAGTTCGGCGTGCCGGTGTGTATGGCCAGCGGGGATGATGTCTTCATCGAAGAAACCCGTCCGCTGTTTTCGAACGCGGTGTTTGTTCAGACCAAGCGCGCTACGGGACAGACCAGTGGCATCAGCCTGTCACCAGCGCAGTCCTGTAGCGCGATCCGGGCCGGAACTGCGGCGGCGCTGGCACAGCGCGAGTCAGCGCAGTTGTTTGTGCTGCAAGGTCCGATCATGGTGCGCGTGCAGACCCAGACGCCGGCACTGGCCGATCTGTTCTGCCAATGGCCCAATCTGCAGCGCCTGACGGGTGACGAAATTGCGTTCGAAGCCTCGACCGTGCAAGCGGCCGTGCGCATGCTCAACTGCTTGTCGGCGATGTCTTCAATGTTGCGTTAAGAGTTCGCGAAGCCGTCCAGCGGGGCCTTCGCAAGCGCCTAACTTTGAGGTTGAAGATAGGGGAAGAACTCGCGGTCCATGCTCAGCAGGTGGCGCGCTACCACGTCGTGCGCCAGGTATTCGAACAGTTCGCCCAGTGACAGGGTGCCGGCGCGAAAGTGGCTGGCCAGGGTAATGGCCTTGTCGATCAAGGCATGATGTTGGGCCGCATGCGCGGCCGCGCCGGGATAAGCAGCGGCCGTGATGATGCCTTCCTCATCCTCGAAATGCTGCGCCACATCGGCAATGAAGACCTGCACCAGTGCCGCCACTTCCTCGGTTTCGCGTTCACTGAGCATGGCGCCGAGCAGCGCGTTGACATCGTGGAACAACTCGCGGTGCTGGTCGTCAATGACCCTGTTGCCGCTTTCATACGCCGGACGCCAGACCAGTTGCACCAGTTTGGCTGAAACGCGGGCGTGTGGGCCCGATGGGAACGATTCGGGCGCCGCCTGGACTTGATTACGGCCGTCGCGCTTGGCGCGGTACAGGGCCGCGTCTGCCGCGCGCAGCAAGTCATCAGGATCCCGGAAGCAGGCATCGGTCAAGGCGGCGACGCCGATGCTGATGGTGATTCGGCCCGAGGGTGAGCGTATATGCGCCAGGTTCAATGACTCGACTGACTCGCGCAAACTCTCGGCCACGCGCTGGGTAGCGTTGATATCGGCGTCCGGCAGGATCAGGACGAATTCTTCGCCACCGTAACGGGCGGCCAGATCACCGGCGCGCTGGGCCGAGGACTGGATCGCCAGTGCCACGCGCTGCAGGCATTCGTCGCCGGCTTGATGGCCATAGTGGTCGTTGTAGTCCTTGAACTGATCGATGTCCATCATGACCAGTCCCAGCGACTGTTCGGAGCGGTTGGCTCTGCTCCATTCGCTGGCCAGCACCTCGTTGAGGCGGCGCCGATTGGCAAGGCCGGTCAAATCATCCCGGGTTGCCAGGATCTGGTTGAGCTCGTCAGCGCGTTCCTTCGACATCAAAACAAAACCAATGGCCAGCAGCAGCAGTGAAATCAGAGCGCCCAGAAAAGTGAGGGTTTGAATGAGACTGGACTGTGTCAACGACAGCATGGCGGCCGCGGCGCCGCGCACGACACCGACAATCCGCAGCGCCAGCAGAGCGGTCATGACCGCGATGCCGGTAGCCAGAAAATATTTTCCGCGCCCGGCGGTCTGGCGCCGTTTGCGCCACATGAAGGACAAGGCCAGCAGGCATTGCACCATGAAGACCAGAACGCCGATCAGGATGCGCGCGCTCAATTGATCAAGCAGGATGATGAAAATCAGAAAGACAAGGGCGACCGGCGCCCAGATCAGTCGGCGCGGCGGCTTACTCTGGTAGAACGCATACATGCCTTCGGCGAAAACGGCCAAGGCACCTGACAGCAGGGTGTTGGACAAAACGATGGAGACAAAATCATTGACCTGACCGCGCAGACCGAAACAGACGTAGGCCAGCGTGTGCAGGAAAAGTCCGGCGGCCCAATACAGCATACCGTCGCGCTGACTTCGATCGGCGACGGCACCGACCGATAGCGCCAACACAGTGCCCACCAGAATAATGGCCATGAACATGGTCGGGATGTGCGCTTGCATGGGAAGATTCTGGCACAGTCCCCGCCATTGAGCTTCTGCGCCAAACAGCGTGTGGGTAAGATGACCGCTTTCCAATATCGGATGGATATCTATGGCCTGGGACTACCCGAACCCCTTCACCTTGCCAGCCGCGCCCACAGCGGCCGATATCGACGGCCTGCAGCACACCAATAACGCGGTTTATGTGCAGTGGTGCGAGAAAATCGGCTGGGCCCACTCACAAGCGCTGGGTTTGAGTTTGGCGGACTACCAGCGTCTGGATCGGGCCATGGCGATCCGTCGTGGCGAATACGACTATCTGTTGCCCACCGTACTGGACGATGAACTGACGCTGGCGACCTGGCTTTGCGCCAGCGACGGCAAACTGACCATGGAGCGGCGCTTTCAGTTGGTCCGTAACCGCGACCAGGCGACTGTTTTACGTGGTCGTTGGGACCTGGTCTGCATCGAACTTAGCAGCGGCCGTGCCCGGCGCATGCCGGGCGAGTTTTGCGCGGTCTATCTGGCCGCAATGGTGCCCTGATCGTCACGGCGACAGCACGACCTTGTGCTTGGCGTTGGCCTCGGCCTTGGCCGGGTTGAACCACCAGGCGCGGCGTTCACCGGCGGCCCAGAGTTTGGCCTGGTCGCTCTGGTGCGGCTGGAAGTGGCGCTCGCTCACGCCGCCGACCAGCACGGCCTCAATCTTGTCGGGGTCACCAAAGTCAGCGACCATTTGCATCGATGCCGAGAACACCATGTCGTAGGGTTTCTGGAAATCGTAGCCGCCACGGTTCAGCGTTTCACCGCTGCCAGGTCGCTGCACCGTGAAGCCGCCCAGCAATTCCTGGCCCGGCCCGCTGCGCCGCAAGGGGCTGACAAAGCGCTGTGTGTGTGCCTTGCCCCAGGCCCATTGGGCCGGGTCCTTGCCCTGTATGGCTTCGAGCTGCGCGCGGGCTCGCGGCGCGGCGGCGCGGATGACGTCGGCCAGCGTCTCGCGTTGCTGCGGCGTGCGTGTGTCGTCGAACCACACTGAGTTGGGCGTGGCCACCAGTGCGTCGAAGCGCTGCTGCCAGAAGTACCAGGTGGACGTCATGTCGCCCAGCGTGTCTGCATCGAGTTTGTCGACGAAAGTGCCGCGCACGATCTCGCGGTACAGCGTCTGGTAAAGCAAGGGTGCGGCTTGTTCGGCGCGGTCAACGCCGTCCCATTTCTCCAGGATGTCGGCCAGGTCGCGCTGCGCCGGATCGGCTTTCAACGCGGCGACGATTGGGCCGCGCAGCGCATCGCTTTGCAGGTTGCGGTTGTCGTGCATGAGCTTCCAGTGGTCATCCACGCTCATCTTCTGCGCATCGCCTAGCACCTGCCCGATGCGGCGGTAGCGGTAGTTCGGCGAAACGTAATTCGTGTAGTACCAGGGGTAGCCTTCGGCGCGGGTGTCGTTGTTGGCGCTGCCGACCCAGGCGCGCTCCGGATTGAGCATGCCT
>CAIXNB010000164.1 GCA_903920695.1 uncultured beta proteobacterium | reverse complement strand
CTTGCCCTGTGGTCAGGACAGTCGTCCATGGCGGGCGCGATTACCTACGCCGCGTCCAGGTCCATCGACGAAATCACTGCCGGGTCAATTCCGGTGAGCAGGGGTGGGTCAATTCCCGTGAGCGCCAAAGAATTTCACTGCATGCAAACACCTATTAACAGTTCTTCTATTCGCGTGGCCCTTGTGGAGGACGATATGGACTTTCAGCAGGTACTGCGCGACAACATCACTAATGCAGGTGACATGATGTTGGTGTCTGTGGCCAGTACCCGTGCGCAAGGCTTGAAAGCGCTCGATGGAGAGCAGGCCGATGTACTGCTGGTGGACTTGGGTTTGCCGGATGGTTCTGGCATTGATGTCATTCGTGCTGCGCATACCAAGTGGCCGAATTGCGGCATTATGGTGAGCACGGCGTTTGGTGATGAGATGCACGTTATGCAATCGCTGGAAGCAGGGGCTGCAGGCTACTTGCTCAAAGACAGTGCAGCACAAAGCATGGTGACCGAGATTCGGAACATCCATCAGGGCGGGAGCCCCATCAGCCCGCTCATCGCACGTCAGATATTGATGCGCTTTTGGGGACCAGAGAAACCAAAGCTCGGCGCAGCGCTACTTGCACCAGAAAAGGCCCACGTCGTATTGTCTGCACGGGAGCAGGAGGTACTGGAGTTCATTACTAAAGGCTTCACGTCGGATGAAATCGCGGGACTGATGTCGGTGTCACGCCACACGATACAGACTTTCGTGCGGCGCATTTACAGCAAACTTCATGTAAATTCAAAAACCGAGGCAATTTACGAGGCACGAAGTCAGGGTTTACTGAATGACTAAGTTGCGGGCCCGCCTCATCTTTATGAGCCTGCTGTGTTGCACGCTGTGCCATTCACATGCGCAAGCAGAAACCTCTCTGCATATCACGGCAGCAGACACGCTGATTGTCCCAGGCCATGGCTATACCGCGCCACCCTATGAAGTCAACGAGGCGGATCTGCAAGGGACATGGCAAACACTCGCGCTACCTCATGCATTGCCTCGGCAACTGATACGTAACAACGATGAGGACGGTGCGTACGGACCGCCGACGGTTGTGACCTGGTACCGCATTCGAGTGCCGGAAATGACTGCCCCCGTCAGTCCGCAATACCTCTATATACCGCGCTGGAAGACGGATGGACAAATTGCGATTTATGGAGACAGTCGCTTGCTCTACCAGTCGCATTCCAGCGTATTCTGGAACGGCTGGAACATTCCTTTGTGGATTGCATTGAATAACCTCAGCGATGCAGGTTGGCCCCACACGATTTTGGTAAGAATTGAACGCCCAAGATCCTCCGGGGGCGGCATTTCAACCGTATGGTTTGGGGATAGCTCTAGCTTGAATTGGCGTTACAGAGTTCGATATCTGATACAGGTTCAGCTGCCCTATATGAGCAGCGCAGCATTTTTGGCCATTGGATTGTTTTCCCTGTTTGTGTGGTTAAAACTGAGAAGCGAAACAGAATACCTGCTATTTTTCTACATCTCTCTCGCATCGTTTATACGCACGATGCATTTCTATGTAGGGGAAAGTGAACTGTCAATATCCGATGACTGGTTTAGTTGGTGGACGATCAACTCGTTGTTTTGGATGGTAATCCTCGTGCATTTTTTCCTGAATTACCTGCACCATCGGCCCTTACCTTGGTTGAATCGAATCGTCAGTGCGATCACCATCGGCATGGTGATGATCACCTTGCCAGTTTTTTCCACATTTCTTGCTGCGTTGGCGCTTGCACCAATTGCCTATATTGCATTGCTGCTCATGGGCACGCTGGTGGCAAGCATGGGGTTTTATCAATCCCGTCGCGTTCAATCGCGCGACGGTTTATTACTGAGTAGCTGGGCCTTGCTGGGAATGCTGTTTGGTGGGTACGACTGGCTATTACAAAACAACTACGTTGACATCGAGAGTCTTTATCTCGGCCCTTTTAGCAATATTGGGGCATTTTTAATCTTCATGCACATCATTTTTCGTCGCTACATTGCGGCCAATGATGAAGTCAAGCAGGTCAATGACAGTCTTCAAATGCGTTTACAAGTGCGCGAAGACGAACTAATGCAAAGCCATAAGCGCTTGCGCGAAATTGCGCACCGCCAAACGCTGAGCGATGAGCGTCAACGCCTGATGCAGGATATGCACGACGGGATGGGCTCGTCACTACGCACCGCACTACTTGCGGTAGAGAAGGGCCATCTTGAGGCATCCATGGTGGCTGAAGTGCTTAAGGACTGCATCGACGACCTAAAACTGGTCATCGATTCGATGGAGCCCGTGCAGGCGGATTTACTTCTTTTATTGGCCACTCTGAGATTTCGTTTGGGTCCACGTCTGGAGAGTGCGGGGATAAAACTCAGTTGGGAAATTGCGAATGTGCCAGCGTTGGACTGGATAGATCCACGAAACGCATTGCATATTCTGCGCATTTTGCAGGAGGCATTTACCAACATCATCAAGCATACCCAGGCATCCAAAATCCGCGTAGTAACCGGTGTTACCGATGTCTGCGTTTCGGTCATGATTATTGACAATGGCCAGGGGTTTTCTGTTGAGCAGGGAATAAACAGTGCAGGCAAAGGGCTTGGTAATCAAATTCGAAGGGCCGAATCCATCGGTGCAGAAATACGCTGGGATTCTAATGCTGCGGGCACAAGTCTGACTTTGCATCTGCCGATCAAGAGACAGTCAAGCCTTGAGGTGCGGTGCCAAGAAGAGTCAAGGTGTTTGATTGTGAAATGAATGGTCTGGCTTCTAGAAATCAGTCATTTGTGACCGGCTGGTAGTGGTCGGGACTTGCCGGCCAGCGCAAGGCAGCCAATGACCGCTGACGAGAAAACCATCGCCGCCGGATCGAAATATTCTCAATCGCCGGTGGATGACTGCTTCTGAGATTTCGACGTGGTCGGATGATGGAATTGGATCTGCGACGGGAATGACCGGTCATGAGAACTTGACAGAAATTCCTCGCTCGCGGCGAATACCCGCAAACGCTGCAATTCGGCCTGATGATTCCCGGAATCGTCTGCCGGCAATGGGCAACCTAACTCTATCCCTTGACCGCCCCCGCCGTCAGCCCGGTGATGATCTGGTGGGCCGCGATAAAGCTGAAGATTGACGCTGCTGCAGTGCCCGGCTTGGACGCGCGACATCCGGCTGCAAAAGCATTTGACGCGTCTGAGTCTTCATGCGCTCGTGACAATTCTTTATGGCAATGACAGAAGTTACGCTTTTGACATTCCGTATTTCCATGAGCCTATTTGCTGAGTGAAGTATCCCCGCGAATGGGATTACTTCCGTCCATAGGTACTGTCATGGTCAGGTGCCACGGTCAAAAACCGCATGAAATCCCCGTCGCGATAAGCGGTGCAACGGCGGGACTGTGTGATTTTCAATGAGTAGACGGCATCAATTCCCTGCGGTGGTTTTACGCTGACGATTTTTCCCCACTTCAAACCGTTGTCACGGTAAAGCTGCCCCCAACTCAACAGCCGGATTTTTCGCAGGGTATCAATGGCCGCGTTGCGTTCCGGCTTTTGCAGGCCGAACAGGTGTTCCTGAAAAACTGGGTTGTTCAAGTCAAGGCGAATAGGGGTGTCGTTGGAACCCATCCGGTTTACTCGCTCTGGGCCGCAGCCGCCAGAAGCGTGTCAGTCTGCACGTCCGAGGCAGGATGTTGTGTTGACGAATCAAGAGCCCGTGCCAAGTCAGAGGCCGCTTGTGCTTCATGCAGCCACCGTTCGTTATCTGGAATGACAGTGGCAGTGCGTATTAGCCAAACGCCCGCTTCCTGTTCCTCAACCAAAACTTGGCGCCCCGCGAATTGTTTGCCGAGCGAAATCTGTCCATTGGCACCGATGACCTTGACGGTAAGGGGTGACGCGAATACTTGCATGGTGTTTTCCTTGGTGCCTTACTAAATTAGTGCCGCACCAAATATTTTAGTTTCCAATTACACTCTGTCAAGCAAGTTGACTAGCTTCCCATTTTGCACTTGTCAAATAGCATGACAGCACATATGCTATCACCATGATTCCGATTGTCATCGACACCAACGTTTTCGTCGCCGGACTTCGTTCTGCCGGTGGCGCTTCACGCGCGGTGTTGCGACGCTCACTGCTTGGTGGTTTCCAACCGCTCTTCGGCAACGCCCTGTGGATGGAATACCGCGATCTGCTGGGACGCCCGGTTTGGGGTGAAACAACGACCGCGAACGAGCGCGAGCAGGTGTTGGCTGCTCTGGCCAGACAGGGGCGCTGGGTCACGGTGTATTACGGCTGGCGCCCCAATTTGCCCGACGAAGGCGACAACCACTTGATTGAGCTTGCACTGGCCGGTGGCGCTGCTGCCATCGTGACACACAATTTGCGCGACCTTCGCGCTGGCGAGTTGCGCTTGGGACACTTGCGGGTACTGACGCCCGCGCAATGTTTGGAGGAATGGTAATGAGCGTTTTGACGATACGGCTACCGGATGACACGGCGCAGCGATTGAAATCGTTGGCGCAGAGCCGGGGTCTGAGCATGAACAAACTGGTGGAGCAATTGAGCGCGCACGCGCTGTCGGCCTGGGATACAGAAAACCACTTCCGCGCCGTAGCCGCCACGGGCGACGTTGCGCAAGCGCTTGCTGTGCTGGATCGGCTCGATTCGCTTGATGCGAAGCAGGATGCCAGTTGAACAGGATCAGCCCTTGACCGCCCCTGCCGTCAGCCCGGTGATGATTTGCCGCGCTGCGATGAAGGTGAAGATCAGCGGCGGGATCGCGATCAGGCTGCCCAGTGCCATGATCTTGCCCCAGTCGACGCCGATGTCGGTGATATAGAGTGAAGCCGCAACCGGCAGCGTGCGGGTGGCACGATCGGTCAGCACCAAGGCCAGGATGAACTCGTTCCAGGCGATGCGGAAGGTGAAGATCGACGCCGCCGCGATGCCCGGCTTGATCAGCGGCAGCACCACCTTGTAGAAGACCTTGACCGGGCCGCAGCCGTCAATGGCCGCCGCTTCTTCAAGTTCCCGCGGCACCTGCAGGATGAAGCCGTAGAGCAGCCAGATCGCAAACGGCAGGTTCACTGCCACGTAGAGCAGGATCAGGCCCCAGAGCGAATTGATCAGGCCGACCTGGTTCCAGATCATGAACACCGGCACCGCCAGCACCGCCAGCGGCACGGTGCGCAGCAGCAGCGTGACGTAGGCCAGACTCTTGCGTCCCGGAAAGCGAAAGCGCGCCAAGCCGTAGGCTGCCATGCAGCCCAGCACCAACGTGATGACGGTCGAGACGACGCCGACGATCAGGCTGTTGGTGAGGTAGCGCTTGAAGCTGTCTTCGCCCAGCACGTCGCGGTAGTTCTCCAGCGTGGGCGCGAAGATGAAGTGGATGCCGGTGGTGAAGATCTGCGTCTGCAGTTTCAGCGAGGTGGCGAACATCAGGATGATAGGCGCCACACAGACAACAGCCAGCAAAATCAATATGCCGTAATGTGCAGCGACCAGCGCCGGGTGTCTTTTCACACTCATCACCGCTCCTCATCCTTGAGCGGATTCGACAATCGCAGCGCAAACCAGGACAGCACCACCACCACCATCAACAGCAGCAGCGAAATGGCAGCGGCGCTGCCCATGCGCTGGCCGACAAACGCTGTCTTGTAAATGTGCAGCGACAGGATCTCGGTGCTGTCGCCCGGGCCGCCAAAGGTCAGGATGTAGATCACTTCGAGCACGCGGAAGGCGTCGATCAGGCGCATCAGCAGCGTGATGGCAATCACGTTCATCACCATCGGCAGCTTGACGCGAAACGTGGTCTGCCACCAGTTGGCGCCGTCAACGCGCGCGGCTTCGAGCACGGCGGTATCAACGTTGGCCAGCGCCGCAATCATCATGATGAAAACAAAGGGCGTCCATTGCCAGATGTCGGCAATGATGATGGCGATGAAGGCCGTGTTCTCCTGCGCCAGCCAGCCAATCGGGGCCGCGCCAAACAGGGCCAGGATGGCATTGAGCAGGCCGAACTGCGCGTCGAACAAATAGCGCCAGGTCAGGCCGACGGCAATCGGCGCAATCATCATCGGCAAAATGAACAGCGTGCGAAACACCGCCATGCCGCGCACCTGGCCCTCAAGGGCCAGCGCCAGCGCAATGCCGAGCACCATTTCGGCGGCGACGCAGACAAAAGCAAACAACAACGTGGTGCGCAGCGAGCGCCATACCGCAGGGTCCTGGAAGGCCCGGCTGAAGGCGTCCATGCCAACCCATTTCGCCTCACCCCACGGTGTTCCCATGCTCCAGTCATAAAACCCCAGTTGCAGCGCCGACAGCAAAGGGTAGAGACAGGCCACTGCCATGACGGCAACGGCCGGCCCCAGATAGAGCCAGGGAACCCAGCGCGGGGTGCGCATCGGTCAGGCCTTCAGGTAGCCACCACGCTTCATGATGTCGGTGACCTTGGGCACCATGCCGTTCAAGGCCTCCTGCGCCGACTTCTTGCCGGTCAGGGCTTCCGAGACGGCGACACCGAGCGCCTGGATGTTGATCTCGTCCCACTCGGCGATGATCGGGCGCCAATCCGGATCCGAGTATTCGAGCTGCTGGCGCAGCGTGATGTACTCGGGGTACTGGCGCACCATCTCCTGGTCCATCATGGTCGAATTGCGGCTCGGCACACCGCCGATGCGGCAGACCGCCTTGTCCTGCTCCTTCGAGGTCAGCCACTGCATCAGCAGGAAGGCGGCGTCGGCGTTCTTCGCGTTCTTCGGAATCGCCAGCCCCAGGCCGCCGGATTGCGATGAGTAGCGCACGCCTTTCGGATGCACGACATAGCTGACCTGGCCGGCGATCTTCGACACCGAGGGGTTGTTCACCTGGCCGAAGATCAGCGAGGAGTCGAGGTACATCGCGGCCTGCCCTTGCAGGAAGGAGGTGATCATCTCGCCCTGGCCATAGCCGGGGATGCCGACCGGGCCCGTGTCCGAGACCAGTTTGAGGAACTTGAGCGCCTTGACGCCGACCTCGTTGTTGAAGATCGGTTTCCACTTGTCGTCAAAGATGTGGCCACCCAGCGGATTGACGTGCAGCAGCCAGGCGTGCACGCACTGGTGACCGGCTTGGCCGCGCGAGGTCAGGGCGCCGATGCCGGCTTTCTCTTTGAGGATGGGCAGCAGCTTTTCGAACTCGGTGTAGTTGTCCGGTGCCTTCAGGTTGTGTTTGGCAAAAATGTCGCGGCGGTAGGCCAGGATAGAGGTCTCGGCGCCATAGGGCATGCCGTAGAGCTTGGCACCCGGGCCCGCCAGATAACCCTTGGGGCCGCCGACCAGGCCCATGTTTTCGACATAGCGCGGCACCACGTCCTTGAAGTCGTAGTTGGGGTCGGCCAGCGCCGGGTTTTTGAAGAAGGGTTCGAGTTCGCGGATTAGGTTCTTCTTGACGTACTCACTCTTCCACATCACGACGTAGCAGACCAGGTCGTAATCACCGGAGGGCTTGGCCATTTCCAGCAACTGCTTGTCCTTCATGCGCGCCATCGCGAGCTTGTCGACCTCGACCTTGATGCCGGTCTGCTTGGTGAACTCGGGCAGCAGCTTGATCATGGCGTCGTAATGCGGGTGCGCCGGGATGCTCAGCACCACCGTCTGGCCCTTGTACTTGGCGTAGCGGTCCTGGGCGTAGCCGAATAAGGGCAGGCCAGCGCCGAGCAGACCGAGAGCGCCGCCGCCAGCGGTTTGAATCAGGGTGCGTCTTTTCATCTTCATCTCCTAAAAGTTGTCGAACATCAAACGTGAATCCGCAAACCGCTGGTCTTGTCAAAGACATGCAATTCGCCTGCCTCAAAATCGAGCGCCACGGTCTGGTGCAGCAGGTCAATGCGGTGGCCGCTAACCACTGCCGTGATGCGGGCATCGCTGCCACCGGCCAACTTGCCCACCAGAACCGATTCGGTGCCGAGGTACTCAACCACATCCACCTGCAACTGCAACATACCCGCGCCGCTGGAAAGCCGCAGCGCTTGCGGCCGCACGCCCAGCACCAGTTGCGTCGGCCACGGCCCCTGGCCCGGCACGGCCAGGGTAAAGCCCGGACCGCGCAGAAACACCTGAGTACCTTCCGTGACCGGCACGCCTTCGAGCAGGTTCATGCTGGGCATGCCGATGAAGGCCGCGACGAACAGATTGGCGGGGCGGTTGAACACTTCCGACGGTGTGCCAACCTGCTGGATATGGCCCTTGTGAAAGATCACAATGCGCGAGGCCAGCGTCATGGCCTCGACCTGATCATGCGTGACGTAGACCGTGGTCTTGCCCAGGCGCTCGTGCAGCATCGCCAGTTCGGTGCGCATGTGGCCGCGCAACTTGGCGTCGAGGTTCGATAGCGGTTCATCAAACAGGAAGATTGCGGGCTCGCGCACGATGCAGCGGCCGATGGCGACCCGCTGGCGCTGGCCGCCCGAGAGTTCCTTCGGCTTGCGCTTGAGCAGGTGCGTGATGTTGAGGATTTCAGCCGCATCGGCGACGCGCTTCTCGATCTCGGGTTTCGGTTTGCCGGACAGATCGAGCGCAAAGCTCATGTTCTGCGCCACGTCCATGTGCGGGTACAGCGCATAGTTCTGAAACACCATGGCGATATCGCGCGCCTTGGGCGGCAGATCGGTCACATCGCGGCCCTTGATGAAGATGCGCCCGGCGCTGACCTCTTCCAGGCCGGCGACCATGCGCAGCACGGTTGACTTGCCGCAGCCGGATTCGCCCAGCAGCACGACGAATTCGCCTTGCTCCACGGTGAGGTCGAGTTCCTGCACCACGGAGACATCGCCAAAGCGCTTGCTCACGCCCTTGAGTTGCAGACCGTGGACAGAGGCTGTCATGTTGTGGCCTATGCGGTTCGGGGTTGCCGGCTCATCCGGTCAAAGGAAGGACGGGAACGGCAGGTCGGTGTCTTTGGTGAAGACATCGTCAAAGCCGCGCTCGTAGTGGTATTCCAGGTCATCCTTGTTGTCGGGGAAGATGAACTTGCCGCCGACCTGCCAGATGAAGGGCTTGAACTTGTACTTGAGCCGGTCTTTCTTCATGTTCCACAGCATGTTGATCTCCATCGGATCGGCCATGAAGTTGGACCAGATGTCGTGGTGGTAGGCGATGACGACCTTGCAGTTCAAGGCCTCGCCCATGCGCAGGATGTCCGACGAGGTCATCTTGTCTGTGACGCCGCGCGGGTTCTCGCCATAGCTGCCCAGCGCCACGTCGATCGCATGCTCGTTGCCGTGCTTGGCGTAGCCGTTGGCATAGTGCGAATCACCGCTGTGGTAGACGCTGCCGCCCGGTGTCTTGATCAGGTAGTTCACCGCCACCTCGTCCATGTCTGGCGGCAGCTTGCCCTTGGCCGTCTGGCCGGCGGGAATGGTCAGCGCCATGGTGCGGTCGAAGGCTTCCAGCACCACGATCTCGACGTCGCCGACCTTGACCACATCACCCGGGCGCACCGTGGTGATGCGCTCGCGCGGCACACCCCATTTCAGCCAGACATCGGTGCTCGACTGCGGGCCGATGAAGGGCACGCTGGCCGGGCAGTTCTTCAGCACGGCGGCAGCGACGTTGATGTCGATGTGGTCGTTGTGCGTGTGCGAGGACAGCACGGCATCGACCTGGCGGATCGCAAACGGGTCGATCACAAAGGGCGAGACGCGCAGGTTGCGCTGAAGTTTGACGCAACCGGTCATGCGCGCCATCTGATGGTGTGCGTCCATCAGCGGGTTCTTCATGCTGCGCTTGCCGGTGCCGCACCAGAGGTCGATGCAGATGTTGGTATTGCCCTCGCTCTTGACCCAGATGCCGGTGCAGGCCAGCCACCACATGGCAAAGGTGCCGGGCTTGACGACCTCGCGTTCGATCTCTTCGTTGAGCCAGGTGCCCCATTGCGGGAAGGTGCTCAGAACCCAGGATTCCTTGGTGATTTCATCTACTTTTGCCATGCTGCCGCCTTGTGACTGTCGGCGAGGCGCACTCTCCGACAGATGATCGTTTTGATACAAACTTTATCTTGGATGATAATAATATGAATGTTTAAAAAACAAAATAGATCAATTTGATCCTTAGGTCCTATTTCTTTGCGTAGGATCAATAGTTGAAGAAATACAGCGCAGCCTCGGCTTTTTCCCGGTTCGCCGCGACCAGGATATCCCGGCCCGCCTCATGCAGGACATAGACATTGCTCGGGCCGACGCCCTCCTCGATCACTTCAGCCTGGAGTTGCAGCGCCGCGCCCGCCGTCGCATGGACATAGAACAGTTGCTGTTTGCCGCGGCGGCAGCCACCGATGAACACCGGTTTTCCGGCCAGCGTCGTGCCGACGACGACGTGGTAGAACTCGCTGACTTCCGGGTGCTCAAACACCTTGCAGAACTTGCCGGCGATCTTCTTGTAAACGCGGAAATACGAGCCATGAAACGGTTCGATGGTGGCGAACTCCAGTTCACCATCGCCATCCATATCGATCGCCGAAATGTCGCTGATCGGCCAGTCCATCAATTGGCTTAACTGCCACGCGGCGCCCGCTGTCGGCGGCGGCGTGACCTCGAAAGCACCCTGCTCGCAGGTGACTAGGCTCGACATGCCGGCCGCCCGTGTCAGGCGGCTGTAGCCGTGATTTTTCGTCAGGCCGTCCTTGAGAACCGTCAGCGTCAATGGCTGGCCCACCGCGTACTCGCCAACCCAGATCTTGCCGGGGTCGGACCAGTCTTCCTTGGACTGTTTGGTGGTGGCCAGGGTGCAACCGATGAAATAGAGCCGCTCGCCGACGCAGAGCAGGTCAAAGCGGTGGATGTAGGGCAGATGCAGCACATCGCTGACTTCATAGGCGCCGCTGGCGAGTGGACGCACATGAACCACCTTGGCCTCTTCCCACTGAAACATTTTGAAGAACTTCTGCACCGCCAGAAACTCGCCGTTGGTGCCGGGAATCGGCACCATCGACATGGTTCCGCCGGGCCCGTCCCAGACCGCATGCGCGGTCGCGTAGTCCGGGCCACTCCAGGCCAGGCACGGCCCTTCACCCTCGGTTGCCAGCAGAATCCGGGTCTGGCCGTCGACCACAATGCTGTTGGCCGAATAGCAGCGGTTCATCTCGGTCAAAAACCGTTTTTCAAATTTCATAAAGATCACCCCAGCACGTCAAAATGAAATAAAGTAGTCGCGTTAGGATCAATTCTATGCCGGTTGCGGCGCGACAAGCGATCATTAAGGTGCCTAAAGTGAATCAAATTGATCCAAGTCCGGATCATTGGTTTTACAATCGAAGCCAAATGCTTCAACCGGGATTCAAGCAATAAGTGGCGAGTCATGAAAGCGATCATCAGCGTCGATGTCGGAACAACCAGCGTCAGAGCCTGCCTTTACGGAGCTGATGCAGAGCTCCTTCACATGGCGCAGCGGGACAATGTGCCGCTGTTCTTTGACGATGGCCGGGTCGAGCAGGACCCGCTTGCCTGTCAAGCGCGCGTGCTGGAAGTGCTAACGGCTTGCGCCGAGGTGGCGAAGGCCAAAGGCATTGAACCCCTCTGCCTTGCCATCGCCGCCCAGCGCTCCTCCGTCATTGCGGTCGACCGACAAGGCCAGTGCCTGCATCCGGCGATCATGTGGCAGGACCGCCGCACGGCCGAACTGGCGCAGGAGATGGACGCGTTCAACCCCCTGGTCTACGGCAAGACCGGGCTGCGCATCTCGCCGGTGTTCTCAGCCGTGAAAATGACCTGGCTGCGCCGCAAGCGCCCCGAGGTCTGGCGCCAGACGCACAAGCTGCTGGGCATTCAGGACTGGATCATTTACAGCCTGACCGGCGCCTTCGTCACCGATCAGAGCTTCGGCAGCCGCACCAATCTGCTCAACCTGCAAACGCGCCAGTGGGACCCGGAACTGCTGCATCTGTTCGAGGTCGAGCCTGCCATGCTGTGCGATCTGGTTGCGCCAGGATCGGTGGTCGGCGGACTCAGCGCGTCGGCCGCCAGTGCGACCGGATTGATGGCCGGAATGCCCGTGGTGTCAGCGGGCGGCGACCAGCAATGCGCGGCCCTCGGTCTGGGCCTGTTTAGCGGCGAGCGCGCCGTCTCCAACACCGGCACCGGCTCTTATCTGATTGGTCACGCCGCGCAGCCGGTTTTCGATCCGGCGATGGGCTTGGCCTGCAATGTCTCGGCCGTCCCAGGCGCTTACATTGTGGAGGCGGCGGTGCTGACCTCGGGAACCATCTACCGCTGGTTCAACGAATCCGTGTGCCGCGGCACTGACGCTGCCGGCGCCGCGTTCGAAGCCATCAATGCCGAGGCGGCGCTGGTGCCAGCAGGCGCCAACGGCTTGCTGCTGTTGCCGCATTTCAAGGGCTGCGGTTCACCCTACTGGGACCCCCAGGCAAAAGGCGTTTTCTTTAACGTGAGTTTGAGCACCTCGCGCGGCGACATGGCGCGCGCGATCCTGGAAGGCATTGCCATCGAAATGAAGGCCAGCCTGGAACGGGTGGAGCAGTTGTGCGGCGCGGTCAAGAGCGTTAGTGTTTCGGGTGGCTTGACCAAGTCCGACCTGTTCAACCAGATTCAGAGCGACATCTTCGAGCGCCCGGTGGTTCGCTTTGCCAACAACGAGGCCACCTCCGGCGGCGCCTGGATGGCGGGCGCGGTGGCCATCGGGCTCGAGTCCAGTTACCCGGCCGCGTTTGCACGTCTGACGGAAAGAAGTTCGTCCATCGCCTACCAGTCCAACCCCGACACGCACGCGGTTTACGCGCGCAAGCGCCAGCACTCGCAAGCGCTGTACCAGGCGCTCGCCGCACCCGGCTTCAGAGCCGCCATCGAGTAACAAGAAGGTTTAGCACCATGAGCAGTCCACGCGCACCGACCAAGGTCAGTAACTACCGGCACAAGAAAATACTGGAGATGCTGGGCCTGCGCCAATCGGTCTCGGCCGACGAACTGGCGACCGAATTCGGCGTTTCCAAGATCACGATCCGGCGCGACCTTGATGCCCTGGCGCAGGACAAACTGCTGGACCGCACGCGCGGCGGCGCGGTCTCGGTTTCGGGCCTGCGGCTCGAAGAAGTGTTCGAAGAAAAAGACCACACGGCCAAGCGCGAGAAAGCCCTGATCGGGCGCTATGTTGCCTCACTGGTCAACGACAACGAAACCATCTTTGTCAACGCCGGCTCGACCACGCTGGAGTTCATCCATTACCTGCACGGCAAGAAGGTGCGCGTCGTCACCAACAACGCCGCCTGTCTGACGCTGGAGCTCGATCCGCAGCAGGAATTGATTCTGCTCGGTGGCGACTACCGCGCCCAGTCCAAATCCTTGGTCGGCGACCTGACCATTGCCGGCCTCAGTGGCGTGTTTTCCAGCCTGACCGTGCTCGGCATCAATGGCGTCAGCATCACCAAGGGTTGCACGACGGCGGTCAATCAGGAGACCAGCGTCAACCGGAAAATGATCGACCACTCAAGCGGCAAAGTGATCGTCGTCGCCGATCACACCAAGCTCAATTGCGTATCGAGTTTTCTGACCTGTGCGCTCGACCGCATCGACATGATCGTTACCGACTGGCTGGCGCCGCTGTCCTTCTGCGAGGAGTTGGAGCAAGCCGGCGTCAGCGTGGTACGCGTGCCCGACGAAGGTTGAGCGGCGGCGCGCAGCGGGGCAAGCCCCCCGGTTGTCATCCCGGGCTTGACCCGGGATCCAGTGCCACGCGCACCATGGATTTCGGATCAAGTCAGCAATGACAAACCGGCAGCGAAATTATTTCTGCCCGTAATAGGCACCCGGCCCATGCTTGCGCAGGAAGTGTTTTTCCAGCAGGTACTGCGGCATGGCCGGCTGCGCACCGTCGAGTTGCAAGGTCAGCAGCGCCATGCGCGCAGTGAGTTCGAGCACGGCGGCATTGTGAACGGCGGCGCTGGCATCGGCACCCCAGGTGAACGGCCCGTGATTGGCCACCAGCACGGCCGGCATGCGGCTCGCGTCGAGCCCTGCATCCCGGAAGCAATTGACAATCGCCAGCCCGGTTTGCAGCTCATACTCGCCACCGACTTGCGCCGCCGTCAGCGTCGGCGTGCAGGGAATCTCGCCGAAGAAATAATCGGCATGCGTTGTGCCCAGCGCCGGGATGCCACGGCAGGCCTGCGCCCACACGGTGGCCCAGGTCGAGTGCGTGTGCACGATGCCGCCGATCGACGGGAAGTGGCGGTAGAGCTCAAGATGCGTGGCCAGATCGGAGGAGGGCCGTAGCCTGCCTTCGAGCACGCGGCCCTCTGAGTCGACCACCACCATGTCGTCCTGCGTCATGGACTCGTAGGGAACGCCACTGGGCTTGATGACGATGGCACCGCTCTTGGCGTCCTTGCCGCTGACGTTGCCCCAGGTGAAATCGACCAGACCGAGTTTGGGCAATTCCAGATTGGCTTGCAGCACCTGATGTTTGAGCAATTCCAGCATCATGCATAGCCTCCGAGTTTCATGCGATCGCCCACCCACTGGCGCGCCTGGGCGATCTCCAGCAGCGGATCGGCGGCCTTCTCGGTCCACATCTCGACCAGAAACGGCCCCGCGTATTTGAGTTCGCGCAGCGTTTTGAAACAACGGACAAAATCGACCGTGCCGTCGCCGAACGGCACATCGCGAAAGGCACCGGCAAAACCGGGGCCGACCGGTTTCGTTTCCTTGACGTGAACGCCGACGATGTGGTGAATGCCCGCCGTCAACTCCTCGCCGACATCGTTGCCCCAGGCTGTGAGATTGCCCAGATCCGGATAGACCTTGAACCAGGGCGAGGGCAGGCGCTCTTTGAGCTTGAGGTACTTGCTGATCGAGTTCAGGAAGGGCGTGTCCATGATTTCCAGCGCCAGCATCACCTGGTGCTGTGCCGCCACTTCCAGGGCGCGTTCCATGCCCTCGTAATAGCGCTGGCGTGATTCAAGCGTGGTCGGTTCGTAATACACGTCATAGCCAGCCAACTGGATCACGCGGATACCGGTATCGCCGGCGAAACAAATGGCCTTTTCCATGAAGTCGGCGGCTTGCGCGCGAAGCGCCGGATCGGCACTGCCAAACGGAATCTTGCGGTGCCCGGACAGGCACATCGAAGGCACGGGAACACCGGCTTGGCGCGAGGCGCGAAAGAAGTCAAGGCGCTCGGCCAGCGACCAATCCAAGCGCGCCATGCGCTCGGGTGTTTCGTCGACCGACATCTCCAGAAAGTCGTAGCCGGCCGCGCTGGCTGCTTCGAAACGTTGTGCCCAACTCAGGTCTTTTGGCAGGGCTTTTTCGTAGATTCCAACGGGGTTGTGCATGACGGCTTTCATCCTTCGTGGAATTGTAGTTGAGCACACCGCTAAGCCGCGCCACGCTCAAGGCGAAGCAACAAGGTCAGGGATGGTTTGGAAATGGAATTGCTTACATCCAGGTCAGGGTCTGCCCACCGTCTACGGCAATCGCCGTGCCCGTCATGTAGCGGCCCGCATCGGACGCCAGCAGCAGCGCAACGCCATCGAGATCCTCCGGCTTGCCAAAGCGCCGCAGCGGCGTTCGCTTGATCAGGGCTTTCTCGAAATCCTTGAGCGAAGCCTGCATGTCGGTTTCGATATTGCCTGGGCAAATGGTGTTGACGCGGATGCCTTTGGACGCCAGTTCCAGCGCCATCACATTGCCCAGATGGATCAGGGCGGCTTTCGAGGCGCAGTAACTCGACAGCGAGCCGCCAGCGCGCAAGCCCGCGGTCGACGCGATATTGATGATGACGCCGTGGCCTGCCGCGCTCATGCGCCGCGCCGCCTGCTGCGCCACCAGCATGGCGCCTTTGAGGTTGGTGTCAAAGATGCGGCTGATTTCGCGCTCCTCCTGCTCCAGAAAGCTTTTGGAATAAAGCACGCCCGAGTTGTTGAACAGGATGTCGAGTGGCGCGCCGAGCTCCTGCTCGACCGTATCGAAAGCGGCGCTAATGCTGTCGGTCTGTGTCACATCGAGGTAGACGCCCGATGCCTGGTGGCCGGAGCGGCGCAGCTCGTCCACTGCGGCCTCGATGCGGTCATGCCGGCGCGCTGCCAGCACGACCCGGGCGCCGGCGCGGGCGTAAACGCCGGCAATGTGCAGGCCAATGCCGCTGGAGGCCCCGGTAATCAAAGCGGTGCGGCCTTGCAGGCTGAAAATGGTTTGCGCAATCATGGGGGATGGCCTCGTTTCAAATCGTTGGTTCATGGCTTCGCGTGCCACACGGCTGTGCCGGCCAGTCGTGGACTTTAGCCTGGGCAACAAAATTGTCTTGCGCGAACTGGTCGCGCTGGCCCGGTCTGCGCACAATGGCGTGGCAAAGGGCTCTGGATCAAGCTCAGCCAATTGACGCAAGACCAGCCCCGGCGCCTGCCGTAAGCTGGGCCTTTAAGCTACGCTGGCACAAGCACGGTCAGCTTCAGTCAACCCGAACTCATGATTGGTACGCACCCATGTTTGATTTTCAACCCCTGCCCCACTACTTCTCGCCTGAACATGAGCAGTTCAGGGCTACGCTGCGCGACTTCGTCGCACGCGAGATCACACCCTTTGTCAACGAATGGGACGAAGCCGGCACCTTCCCGCGCTCGCTCTATAAGCGCGCCGCCGAGCTCGGCATCGCCAGCCTCGGTTACCCGGAGGAATTCGGCGGCACGCCGGTTGATGTTTTCTACCATCTGGTGGCGGCCGAAGAGTTTGCACGCTCGGGCGGCGGCGGCGTCTCGGCCTCGCTCAATTCACACACCATCGGCCTGCCGCCGATCCTGAACCACGGCTCGGATGAACTCAAGCAGCGCGTCATCCCCAGCGTGCTGGCCGGTGACGCGATTGCCGCGCTGGCGGTGACCGAACCTTCGGGTGGCTCTGACGTGGCGGCCCTGCGGACCACGGCCATCCGTGATGGCGACCACTACATCGTCAACGGCGAGAAGACCTTCATCACCTCGGGCATGCGCGCCGATTTTTTCACCGTGGCGGTGCGCACCGACCCGGCCAACAAGGGCGCTGGCGGCATTTCAGCGCTGCTGATCGAAGGCAATACGCCGGGCCTGACGCGCACCGAACTGAAAAAAATGGGCTGGTGGTCATCCGACACCGCGCACCTGCATTTCGACAACTGCCGCGTGCCGGTGCAGAACCTGATCGGCGTCGAGAACAAGGGCTTCAAGACCTTCATGAGCAACTTCAATTCCGAGCGCTTGGGCATGGCGGCCTCCGCCTGCGCCTACGCACAGGTCTGTCTGGAAGAAGCGCTGGACTGGGCGCGCCAGCGCCAGACCTTCGGCCAGCCGCTGTCAGAGCGCCAGGTGATGCGCCACAAGATGATGGACATGGCGCTGCGCATCGACGCCGCACGCTGCCTGATCTATGAACTGGCCTACCGCATCAAGCACCAGGCCGGCGACCCGGCGCAACTGGTGGCGCGCATCTGCATGGCCAAGGTGCTGGCCACGCAAGCCATGCAGTTCTGCGCTGACCAGGCTATCCAGATTCTGGGCGGCATGGGCTATATGCGCGGCACCAAGAGCGAGCGCATTTACCGCGAGGTTAAAGTCATGATGATTGGCGGCGGCTCCGAGGAAATTCTCAAAGACCTGGCTGCGCGCCAACTTGGAATCTGACGCAAACACGGGAAGACACAACCATGCAAGACACCTGTCGCGACCTGCTGGCCGAATACCAGGCACTGGCCGATCTTTGCGAAACGCTGACGCCGGCTCAGTGGCAGACGCGCAGCACTTTCTTCGGCTGGACGCCGTGGGACGAGATTGCGCACCTGTGCTACTTTGACGAAACCGCGCTGCAATCGGCCACCGAACCCGAAGCCTTTGTTAAAGGCATGATGGAACTCGGCCCCAAGATGGCAGCGGGCGAACCGATCAGCGCCATTGCCCGCCTCAAGTACGGTGCCTTCGACGGTGCGGCACTGACGCAGCACTGGCGCGGCCTGCACGAGCGCCTGGTGGCGGCGCTCGCCGGCCTGGACCCGAAGGCGCGCCTGCCCTGGTATGGCCCGTCCATGAGCGCGCGCTCGTTTGCGACAGCGCGCTTGATGGAAAGCTGGGCCCACGGCCAGGATATCTGGGACGTGATCGGGCGTAAGCGTCCCGCCACAGCGCGGCTCAAACACATCGCGCACATTGGTGTCACCACCTTTGGTTGGAGCTTCGTCAACCGCAAGCTGCCGGTGCCGGCCCCTGTGCCCTGCATCGCGCTGCGCGCGCCCGACGGCGAACTCTGGACCTGGGGCGAGCCCTCCGATACCGACTGGGTGCGCGGCAGCGCCGAAGACTTCTGTCTGCTGGTCACGCAGCGGCGCAACCGCGCCGACACTGCCCTGACCTGGCAGGGTGCGCCAGCCGATCAATGGCTGGCCATCGCCCAGTGCTTTGCCGGCCCACCGGCCGATGCACCCGCGCCGGGCGCGTTCGGCCCGGAAAAGTGATTCCAAGCACGCCCGCCGCGCCCGTGGCAGCGGGCGTGCCGCTGGCGCTGGCACAGCGTGCGCGCATCGAAGCGGCACTGGCCGCCCGCCATGCCGGAGCTGGCCGGGACCGGCTATCGGACCTGGTCTTCTCCAACCTTTATCTGTTTCGCGCCGCGCACGAGTACCGCCTGGTCGAGGGCGACTGGCCGCTCATTTCCGGTCGTACCTACGACGGCACACGCCACGCGATCCCGCTGTTTGATGTGGGCCAGGCCAGTCTGGTGCAGCTGACGCAGTTGCTGTCGCAATACGACTGCCTGTACCCGCTCTCACGCCAGCAGGTGGCGCAGTTTGACAGCGCCGCCTTCGAAGCGGTCGCCGCGCGCGACGACGCTGACTACCTCTACCCGGCTGATCACTTTCGCTTTTACCGTGGCGCCAAATTGTTGAAGAAGCGCAATCTGATGAAGCAGTTTCTGTCCAGCCACGTCGTGCGCAGCACGCCGCTGGACGCCGCCGGGCTCGACGACGCGCGCCGCGTGTTGGCGCTCTGGATGGCCGACAAAGGCAAGGCCAGCGGTGAGGCTGACGAGCAACCCTGCCTGGAAGCGCTGGCCCACCTCGACGAATTCGGCCTGCAGGGTTTCGTGCATTACGCCGACGATGAACCGGCTGGCTTTGTGCTGGCGCAGGAGATTGGCAGCGGCGTCTTCGTCATGCGCTTTGCCAAGGGCCTGGCGCGCTACAAGGGCATTGCGCAGTACATGTTTCACCACTTTGTGACGGCATCCAAGCAGCCGGTGCAGTGGCTTAACTTCGAGCAGGACATGGGGCTGGCCAACTTCCGCCGCACCAAACTGTCCTACCAACCCGCTGCGCTGATTGACAAG
Organism: uncultured beta proteobacterium; assembly: GCA_903920695.1. Classification (GTDB taxonomy): domain Bacteria; phylum Pseudomonadota; class Gammaproteobacteria; order Burkholderiales; family Burkholderiaceae_C; genus Rhodoferax. The sequence goes on along the minus strand of CAIXNB010000164.1, from coordinate 20,852 downwards.
TACCGAGTGCGTTTGCGCGCCCGCGGTTGTCATGCCGGACCTGATCCGGCATCCATTGGTCTGCGTAACATGGATTGCGGGTCGGGGCCAGCAATGACAGCTGACAGCCAGTTTTCGCAAGACCCGCCGCAAGGCCCTGCCTAAACTGCCAAAACAGTCCCGAACCCGGGGCCAATTACCTGTTGAATTTTGACAAGGATGGCGCTTTTCGCCCAAGACATTCATGGCCAACATTGAATCCCCTATCTCCAGCAGCAGCGAAGAATTCAAGGCAAACCGCGCTGCCATGCTGGCGCTGATCGACCGTGTGCATGTCTACGAGGAACGTACGCGCGCTAAGTCCACCGCCTCGCGCAAGCGCTTCGAGAAGCGCGGCCAGTTGCTGCCGCGCGAACGCCTCTCGCTGCTGCTCGATTCCGGCACGCCGTTTCTGGAACTCTCGACGCTGGCCGGACTCGGTCTCGACACGTCTGACCTTGAAAAAAGTGTGCCCGGTGGCGGCGCCATTGCCGGCATCGGCTTTGTCAGCGGCATCCGCTGCATGGTGCTGGCGTCGGACTCCGGTATTGACGCCGGTGCCCTGCAGCCAATGGGCCTGGACAAGGTGCTGCGGGTGCAGGAGCTCGCGCTCGAAAACAAGCTGCCCTATGTGCAACTGGTTGAGAGCGCCGGCGCCAACCTGATGACCTACAAGGTCGAGGACTTCATACGCGGCGGCAACTCATTCCGCAACCTGGCGCTGATGTCGGCCGCCGGGCAGCCGGTGCTGACCGTGACGCACGGCTCCTCGACCGCCGGCGGCGCCTACCAGACCGGCCTGGCGGACTACATCATCCTGGTGCGCGGTCGCTCGCGCGCTTTCCTGGCCGGACCGCCCCTGCTCAAAGCCGCCACCGGCGAAATTGCAACCGAGGAGGAACTCGGCGGCGCCGTCATGCACACCTCAATCTCGGGCCTGGGCGACTATCTGGCCGAGGATGACCGCGATGCGATCCGCCTGGCGCGCGAAATCATGGCGCAGATCGACTGGAACCACGGCATGCCGGCCGACCCGCCGCGCAGCTTCAAGCCGCCGCGCTACGACGCTGAAGAACTGCTCGGCATCGTGCCGGCCGACTACAAGCGCCCGGTCGACATGCGCGAAGTCATTGCGCGCATTGCCGACGACTCGAACTTCCTGGAGTTCAGTGAGAACTATGGCAGCGCCACGGTCTGCGGCCACATCAAAATCGAAGGCTGGCCGGTTGGTGTCATTACCAACAACGGACCGATCGATCCGGACGGGGCAGCCAAGGCGACCCACTTCATCCAGGCCTGCTGCCAGAGCAAGACGCCGCTGCTCTACCTCAACAACACGACCGGCTTCATGGTCGGGCGCTTGTACGAAGAGGCAGGCATCATCAAGCATGGCTCCAAGATGATTCAGGCCGTCTCCAACGCCACCGTGCCGCAAATCACGATCTACTGCGGCGCCTCCTTCGGCGCCGGCAACTACGGCATGTGTGGGCGCGGTTTTCATCCACGCTTCTGCTTCTCATGGCCGAACGCCAGGACCGCCGTCATGGGCGGCGAGCAGGCCGCCGGCACCATGGCCATCGTGACCGAGGCTGCGATGCTGCGCAAGGGCGAGGAGGTCAACCACGCCCAGCTCGACGCGCTCAAGGCGCGCATCATCGACCGCTTCGACCGCCAGATGAGCGTCTTCACGACCAGCGCGCTGTTGCTCGACGACGGTGTTATCGACCCACGCGACACGCGTGCCGTGCTCAGCGAGGTGTTTTCGGTCTGCCGCGAAGCCGAGGCGCGCAAGCCGCAGGCGATCCAGTTCGCCGTCGCGCGGCCCTGATCCAAACCTTTGATTCAAGGACGACATCATGCAGTTCACACCCGAACACGAGGACATGCGCCGCACGCTCGAGCGCCTGATCGACGCCGAAGTCAATCCGCATGTCGACGCCTGGGAGCGCGCCGGCACCTTTCCGGCGCACGACATCTTCAAGAAGCTTGGCACACTGGGAATGCTGGGCGTCTGCAAGCCAGTCGAGTACGGCGGCCTTGGCCTCGACTACTCCTACGGCGCACTGATGGCCGAAACCCTGGGCCGCATCAACTGCGGCGGCGTGCCGATGGCCATCGGCGTGCAGACCGACATGGCCACACCGGCCCTGGCTGAGCACGGCAGCGAGCGCCTGTGCCGCGAGTTCCTGGCCGGCGCCATCAGCGGCGATCTGGTCGCCTGCCTCGGCGTCTCGGAAGTCGGCAGCGGCTCGGACGTCGCCTCCATCAAGACCACGGCGCGCAAGGACGGCGACGACTACATCATCAACGGCGGCAAGATGTGGACCACCAATGGCACGCAGGCCGACTTCTGCGTCGTGCTGGCCAACACCTCCGACGGTTCGACGCACCGCAACAAGTCGCTGATCATCGTGCCCATGGCGGCCAAGGGCGTCCAGGTGGCGGCCAAGATCGAGAAGATGGGCATGCACTCCTCCGACACGGCGCAGCTCTACTTCGACGACGTGCGCGTGCCGCAGTGGCACCGCATCGGCGAGGAGGGCATGGGCTTCATCTACCAGATGGAGCAGTTCCAGATCGAGCGCCTGTGGGGCTCGCTCAACGGCATCGGCGCCATGCGCTACCTGCTCGACGCCACCATCGACTACACGCGTCAGCGCCAGGTCTTTGGCAAGTCGCTGCTCGACAACCAGTGGGTGCACTTCAAGCTGGCCGAACTCAAAGCCGAACTCGAAGCGCTGAGCGCGCTGGCCTGGCTCGGTGTCGAGAAAGTGGTGGCAGGGCAGGACGCAACTGAACTCGCGACCATGGCCAAGCTCAAGGCCGGGCGTTTGATGCGCCAGTTGACCGACACCTGCGTGCAGTTCTGGGGCGGCATGGGCTTTGCCGATAGCCGCATCTCGCGCGGTTTCCGCGACGGCCGCCTGGCCTCAATCGGCGGCGGTGCCGACGAGGTGATGCTGCAAATCCTGTCGAAATACATGGGCATCTTCCCCAAGCAAGCCTGAACCGCCTGGCCCCACCTTCCACAAGAAACACCATGACACGCCCAACACCGTTCAAAAAAATCCTGATCGCCAACCGCGGCGAAATCGCCTTGCGCGTGATGCGCAGCGCGCGCGCCCTGGGCTACCGCACGGTCGCGGTCTACTCGACGGCCGACGCCCATGCGCGCCATGTGCACGAAGCCGATCAGGCCGTCTGCATCGGCGAGCCGTTGCCGGCCCAGTCATATCTCTGCATCCCGGCCATCATCGAAGCCGCCAAGAAAACCGGCGCCGATGCGATCCATCCGGGCTACGGCTTTCTGGCCGAGAACGCGGCCTTTGCCCAGGCTTGTCGCGATGCCGGCCTGATCTTCATCGGCCCCTCGCCCGAGGCCATCACGGCCATGGGCAACAAGGCCGGCGCCAAGCGCCTGATGATCGATGCCGGCGTGCCCTGCATCCCCGGCTACCAGGGCGAGGACCAGACCGAGGCACGCCTCACAAAGGAAGCGGCGCTGGTCGGCTACCCGGTCATGATCAAGGCCACCGCTGGTGGCGGCGGACGTGGCATGCGGCTCGTGCCGTCAGCGGCCGAGTTCAAGGACCTGCTGCGCAGCGCCCAGTCCGAAGCACAAAATTCCTTTGGTGATCCGCACGTCATTCTGGAGCGCGCCATCATCGAGCCGCGCCACATTGAGATCCAGATCTTTGCCGACCGCCAGGGCAATGCCATCCACCTCGGCGAGCGTGACTGTTCGGTGCAGCGCCGGCACCAGAAGGTGGTCGAGGAGTCGCCTTCGCCAGCCGTCAACGCTGCCTTGCGCGAGCGCATGGGTGCAACCACCGTGGCGGCGGTCAAGGCGATCCGCTACGAAGGCGCCGGTACGCTGGAATTTTTGCTGGACCGCGAGGGCAACTTCTTCTTCATGGAGATGAACACGCGGCTGCAGGTGGAGCACCCGGTCACCGAGGCCATCACCGGCCTCGATCTGGTCGAACTGCAACTGCGCGTGGCCGCTGGCGAGGCGCTGCCGCTAACGCAGGCTGACGTGAAATATTCGGGCCACGCAATCGAGGTCCGCCTCTGTGCCGAGGACACCGACAAGGGCTTCATGCCGCGCAGCGGCAACGTCTCGCTGTGGCAGGCGCCGAGCCATTTGCGCGTCGAGCACGCGCTTGAATCGGGCACCGAGATTCCGCCCTATTACGACTCGATGATTGCCAAGATCATCAGCCACGGCCGCACCCGCGACGAAGCCCGGCGCAAGCTGATCCGCGGCCTTGAAGACACGGTGCTGCTGGGCGTCACCACGAACCAGCTGTTTCTGACGCGCTGCCTGGCGCATCCGGTCTTTGCCGAGGGTGGCGCCACCACCGCTTTCATCGAACAGAACAAGGCGGCCTTGCTGGCAGCGGACGTCGAGTTGCAGAACCGCGCCACGGCAATAGCCGCCTGTCTGCTGCTGGTGAACGCGCCGAGCGCCGGTCACCGCACGCCGCAGCGGCGCCTGACGCACACGCTGCCGACCGGCCTGCATTTCGAGATCGACGATGTCAAATGCTCGGCCATGCTGACGCAGCTTGGGCTGCGCCGCTTTGCCGTGCAGTTTGGCGAACAGAATCGGGAAGTCGAACTCGCCGAGATCACGGCACACAGCGTGCGCGTCATCATGGACGGCATCTCCGAGCCGGCGGTCTATAGCTGCCAGGCCGGGCGCGTGCTGCTGCACTACCGTGGCCAATCGTTCGCGGTGGAGGACCAAACGCGCACGGCATCGACGCGCCAGAACGAGGCCGGCGGCGACGGCAAGGTGCGCTCATCCATGAACGGGCGCGTCGTGGCCGTGGCGGTGGCCGTCGGCCAGCGCGTGGAAGCGGGCCAGGCCCTGGTGACGCTCGAAGCCATGAAGATGGAACACGTGCACTTCTCGCCGGTGGCCGGCACCGTGCTGGCGCTGCACGCGATCTGCGGCGACCAGGTGCAGAGCCACCGCATTCTGGTTGAGGTGCAGCCCGACGCGGTGGTGGCGCCATGAGCGAGCAGCCGGCGGTTCTGCTGGAGCGGCGCGACAGCGTCTTCTGGATCACGATCAACCGCGCCGACAAGCGCAACGCCATCAACCAGGCCGTCGTTGACGGTATTCGTGACGGTTTTCGCCAGGCCCATGCCGACGCGCAGGTGCGCGCCATCGTCCTGACCGGCGCTGGTGACAAGGCCTTCAGCGCCGGCGGCGATCTGCAACCCGGCGCCGGCTTCGCCTTCGACCTGGCGCGCCCCAACATCGACTACGCCGACCTGTTGCGCGAGGCCAGCAACGCCACCCTGCCCAGCATCGCGCGCGTCAACGGCACTTGCATGGCCGGCGGCATGGGTCTGTTGTGCATGACCGATTTCGCAATCGCGGCCGAGCATGTGCTGTTTGGACTGCCCGAGGTCAAGATCGGCTTGTTCCCGATGCAGGTGCTGAGCCTGCTCAAGGACATCGTGCCCAAGCGCGTGCTGCGCGAATGGACCATCAGTGGCGAGCCGTTCCCGGCGCAGGAAGCGCTGCAAGCCGGCCTGCTCAACCACATCGTGCCCGCCGACAAACTCGACGAACGCGTGAACTGGCTGCTCGCGCGCATCACCGACAAGTCGCCAACCGCGATCCGGCGCGGCAAGTACGCGATGCGCGCCATGGAGGCCATGTCGTTTGATCAGGCCATCGCCTACACCGAAGGCCAGATCGCCCTGCTGGCCATGACCGAAGACGCGCGTGAAGGCCTGGCCTCGTTCAACGAAAAGCGTCGTCCGGTCTGGAGTGGGCGCTGAGGAAGGGGCAGGTCCAACTCGTCATTGCAAGGAGCGTAAGCGACGCGGCAATCCATGCAGTTTGAATTCATGGATCCCCGCGCTGCGCCCATAATCGCAGGGCGTCAAAGTTCTGTGACAAATTAGCAGCGGGAGCCGACATAGGGTTTCCCGAAATGCTTGCTCGATACCCGACATTCATACGAGTTCCGGCCCGTCAGCAATATGGTGTGGATTTCGACAATCACTGCGCTCGTTTTCGACCAGAGGGAGTCCGTCGTGAGCGATCAGTTTGGAGGAGCGGAGAATTTTGCTCACCTTGCGCGAGAACACCAGATCGCTTGCTGGGCGCACCCCTTGGTGTCTGCGGGATCGTCAACCTCTGAGGTCCGTACGGGACCCACACCAGCGACTGGACCGCAAAAGTGGCGATTCAGGCTTGTGTCATTTATCAGAGTTCGGCCATCGGTCGATCGGCTAGTACTTACCCTGGCATTGCCAACAAAGACATCGATATTTATCAAAGGCAGGCATATGCTGGCGGAACAACAAAGCCGCAGTTAACCCGAAAGCTTTTCGCTGGTGGGTTGCGGACGACAGACATCCGACTCATGTGTGTTCCGGCGGAGCCTGATGCCTCTCGACAACGGGGCAGCGCTTAGTGCGCAACTCAGGGAGACAGACATGGATCGCCGCGAATTTATCGACTCGGTTACACGCGTGGCCGCCGTAAGCGCAGTCACCGGGCCCGCCCTGGCGGCAACTGAAGAAAAAGGTCCCACTGTCGCCCCTGCTGTGTCAACAGAGCTTGGTCAATAGCGCGTTCTGGATCACGGCGCGATGAACGGTGCCCAGTCGTTGCTGAAGGCGCTGGTGGATGCCGGCATCACAACCTGCTTCGGCAACCCCGGCACATCCGAAATGCACCTGGTCCACGAGATCGGTCTGACCGACAAGGTGCGTCCCGTCTTGTGCCTTCAGGAAAACATCGTCACCGGTGCTGCGGACGGTTACGGGCGCATGAAGGGAACGCCGGCCTTCACGCTCCTGCATGTGGGTAGCGGCTTCGCCAATGGTATTGCGATGCTGCACAACGCGGGGCGGGCCAACACGCCCATCGTGAACGTCGTCGGTGCCAACGCGTCCTACCACCAGTCCAACTATCCGGAGCATGAGTTGATCAACGGGCGGGTGGTGGATCTGGTTCATGCCGTTTCACACTGGTCGCAGGAAGCTCGCAGCGCTTCAGAGCTTGGAGAACTTGGCGTGAAGGCGGCGGGACTTGCCAAGCGATGCAAGATCTGCACCGTGGTCGCGCCGACGGATCGTCAATGGGAGACCGCCAATCCGCCACCGGCTCTCCAACCGGCCGCTGCCCGGTCCAAAGCGTCAGCGCAAGCGATCAAGCACGCTGCACAGATGCTTTCCAGCGGCAAGAAAACTGTGCTGATGCTGGGAAACCTGGCCTTGGGGGGCGAGGCGCTGGAAGCCGCAGGGCGCATCTGTGCCAAGTCTGGCGCGGTTCTTCTCGCAGAAAGCATTCCATCGCGACTTGCGCGTGGCGAAGGACGGCCTCCTATCGCCCTGATTCCCTACTTCTACGAAGTCTGCCTCGCTTTCCTGAAGCCATTCGAGCAAATGATCTTCGTCGGCGCAGGGCTGCCGGTTTCCACATTCGCGTACAAGGACAAGCAGGCTCTCAAGAGCCAGGTGAGCGGTGATCTGTTTACGATGGCTTCGGCGGACCAGGACTTGGCCGTCGCATTGAAATCGCTGGCGGAAGAAGCCGGCGCGAATAGCCTCAAGACGCCGCGCCAACTTTCTGCAAAGTTCGCCCCGCCTACTGGCGAGCTGAACGCGATCGCGATGGGCCAGACGATCTGCATGCTCATGCCGGAAAACGCCATTCTCATCGATGAATCGGTGACCAGTGCGCCGCAAATTTTTGCAATCACACAGGGAGCCCGCGCGCACGACTATCTCAGCGCAGACGGCGGTGGAGCGATCGGCGGCGGCTTGCCTATAGCGCTGGGTGCCGCGATCGCCTGCCCCGATCGCAAGACGATCCTGCTACAGGCGGACGGAAGTGGGATGTACACGGTCCAGACGCTATGGTCGTTGGCAAGGGAGCACGCAGATGTGGTCGTCGTCGTTCTCAAGAACGATGCCTATGCCATTCTCGAATTGGAATTGGCACGTGTTCGCGAAAAAGAAGCCAATGCCAAGATGAAATCGATGTTCGGTCTTGGCAATCCATCGATCGATTGGGCGAGCATCTCAGTGGGCCTTGGTGTGCCCGCGACCAAGGCGCGAACGGCCGAGGAGTTTCATCAACAATTTGGCGACGCGCTTGCCAAAAAGGGGCCTCAACTCATTGAATGCCAGGTTGCGTACCCGAAGGCCTGGCCTACATTAGTAGAGAATATCCACCGGTTGCGTTGACGCTTTTTCAGAAGCCAGATGCTTCTTGTTTGCATCATCTGGCGTCACGTACGCCTTCTCAATGGAGTCAGACTGGGCAACCGGAAAGATGTCGGTCGTGGACGGCTCCTACGTGTCTTTATGGAAAAATTTCCATAAGCAGCGTAACCAGCCGTTGGTGACCACCCGCTTTCCGGCGGTCCATTTGCATTGATCGTTGTACCCGCCCGTCATTGGACATCTAGTGCCAGAGTCTCTTCAACGATCCCGTGCAAACTCCTCAAACTCTTGGATCGGCAATGGCCTGCTGAATAGATAGCCCTGGTAATTATCGCAGCCCATGGACGCCAGGAACCAGCGCTGCGCCTCCGTTTCCACGCCCTCGGCAATAACCGCCAGACCCAAGGTGGCGGCCAGCACGATCACCATCTTGGCAATAGCAGCGTCATTGGGGTCGGTGAGGATGTCGCTGACAAAACTCTGGTCAATCTTGAGTTGGTCCAGCGGCAGACGCTTCAAGTAGGAAAGCGAGGAGTAGCCGGTGCCGAAGTCATCGAGCGAGAAGCACACTCCCTTGGCCTTGAGCGCGTTCATCTTGAAAATGATGTCTTCCACATTGTCAACCAGCACGCTCTCTGTGAGTTCGAGCTTAAGTCGATTCGGATTAGCCCCCGTCACCTCCAGGATCGTCACCACCTCGTCAACAAAGTCCGGTTGTCTGAACTCGCGGGCGCTGACATTCACGGACATCGTGAGGTCTGCCATCCCTGGGCGAGCAGCCCAAGTTGCAAGTTGTTGGCAAGCGGCCTTCAAGACCCACCGACCCAAGTGCAGAATCAGGCCGCTAGTCTCGGCAACTGGAATGAATTCAACAGGAGCCACCATCCCACGCTCGGGATGCTGCCAGCGCACCAACGCTTCGACCCCAACCAAGCTCCTGTCACCGCCGCTCTGGGGCTGGTAGTACAGAAGGAACTGACCTCGGGTTACGGCATCACGCAAATCCGCTTCCAGCGTTGCCCGGGTATTGACAGCAGTTCGCATCTCGGGCTCGAAGAAGCGCAGCGTACCCCGTCCGGCTCTCTTGGCCTGGTACATCGCCAGTTCAGCGCGCTTTAGAGGCTCGTCGATGTCTTCGCGCACATTGCCGCCAAACAGGGTGACGCCGATGCTGGCGCTGCTGTGATGCCCGAGGCCGTCAAGTTGATAAGGTCGACCCAACGCGTCAAGGATCTTCCCACTCACGGTTTCGGCTTGTGCGGCGGCATCCTGTGCGTCCTCGCTCAGATCTTCGAGCAAAACAATGAATTCGTCGCCGCTCAGGCGCGCCACCGTGTCACCTTCACGCACACAGGCAAGTAGCCGTTGGGCGATCTGTTTGAGCAGCAGGTCACCCTTGTCATGACCCAGGGTGTCGTTGAGGGTTTTGAAGTCATCCAAATCAACAAACATGAGCGCCGCTTGGTGCCCGTGACGAGCGGTTGCGATCATTGCTTGTTCGAGGTGGTCCATCAGCAGCCTTCGGTTGGGTAGACTGGTCAGGGTGTCAGCGTAGACCAGATGCTGGATCTTTTCCTCTGACACCTTGCGTTCGGTGATGTCTGATCCAACACCTCGATAGCCCTTGAAGGCCCCAGAGGCGTCGAATATCGGCTCGGCGCTTATCCTCACATAGTGCTTATCACCGTTGCTGTCGCCGCGCCCGATCTCAAAGTCGCGAATCGGCATTCGAGCTTCGGTGAGTGATTCAAGCTGTGTCAGTCCGGGTTCATCCCAGACGATACCTGGTATCTCGCGACGCGTATATCCCAGAGCGTTTCTCGATTCCATGTCATGTTGCCCAGGGCCCTGCTTGGAAAAACTGATGAATCGTAAATGTTCATCCTGCTCCCAGTACCAGTCCGCCGACAGGTTGGCCCGCGCATGGCTGCGCTCTTCGCTCTGCCGAAGCAATTCTTCACGCTTCTTGGTGTCGGTGACATCAAGACACAGCCCGATCATGCGAAGTGGCTGATTATTGGCGTCGTAGACGGTGTCTCCGTATGCGGCAATCCAGCGCTGCGTTCCATCAGGCAGGACAACCCGGTACTCATTAAACAGCGCCTGGTGGTCTCTAATGGCATTGCCGATGTTTGTCTCGGCCTTCTGCAGGTCTTCCGGATGGATCACCTGACGCCACACCTCAAAACTTGCACCATTCGTTGCCGGCGAGAGTCCGAACAGGAGGAATAGTTCGTTGGACCACGCGAGCTCGCCTGACAGCATGTCCCAGTCCCAAGTTCCTGATCGAGACGCACGCTGGGCCAAAGCCAGTCGCTCTTGTGCGCTGCGAAGGCTAAGCTCTTGCCGCTTGCGCTCCGTGATGACATCGAACCAGGCAACAAAATGCCCCAGTTTCGGACTGAAGACTTGTACCGAAAACCACTGCTGAAGTGCTTCGACAAAGATCTCGAACTGTTCTGGGACGCCGCCCGATGCAACCCGACCGTATGTCTCCAATAACACACGATCGGAATCCTGAATCCCGGGAACGACCTCGCTGACTTTCTTCCCCGTTACCTGTGGCAAGCCGGTCTGCACATGAAATGCCGGATTTGTATAGAGGTAGACGAAGTCATGAGGAACATCATCCTTGAATAGCATCCTGCAATACGCAACACCGCTAATCGAGTGCTCGACAACTTCGGCGTACAGGCCACTAAGCGGATCTGGATTGGTCAAGGCGATCGTATTCATGGATGTAACCGCAATCGGCATGGTGCCCAATGAATCCTGATCCATGCGATCTACGACGGACCATCGGGCTCATTGCCGGCCCCTGCGGTACGTGAAGATCATAGCCTTGATTTGCAGAGGTGAGCTATGCGGCGCGCACTTTGAGGCGTAGCAATTGCCTTTAGCTTCGACACCCGGCAATGAACCTGGCCTTGAGCCTGAGTGACCGGATTGGAGGCGGCAGTTCGGAAAGTTGAATGTCGCTTGAGTGTCTTCTGCGGCTGTCGCGTGTTGCCACTGGATTTGCCTGTTCGCCTTGCAGGTTTGCCTGAACAGTTTCACTGCCTATGATTTTTTTGGATCGATATGATTTCGAATCCAGTTCGCGAACTCGCTTTCCGGCAACTTACCTGCGGCGAGGTCAAGCATGTCGATTACACACTCAGCGTCGGACGCTATCAATTCAAAGCCGTTGAGCGCGAGGAACAGTTCCATCGCCACAAACGCTGTACGTTTGTTGCCATCAACAAAAGGATGGTTGCGTGAAATGCCAAACCCGTAGCTTGCCGCCAATTCAGCGGCATCAGGCATGCCGCAATGGGCAAGTTTTTGGGGACGGGCCAAGGCTGATGCAAGCAAGTTGGCGTCCCGCACACCAGCGCTACCCCCATGTTCAGCCAATTGCTCGTCGTGAACGGCGTGGATCAAGCTCGGCCCAAGCCAGGTCCAAGGCTTGGCCCGGATGGTCATTTGGCCAACTCACGCAGAACTTCACGCCGCTTCTTCATGATTCGCCGCGCCTCGGTCATCTGGGCGTCAAACTCAGGGTCGTAAGCGGTCAGATTCACGCCACCGGCAGAATCGGTCAAATAGACCGTATCACCCTTGACAAGCTTGAGCCGGGCCAGCACCTCCTTGGGCAGGATAATGCCTACCGAGTTACCGATTTGCGTCAATTTGAGTGCTGACATAGCGAAGCTTTCAGGTTATAACGTTCGTTATATTATCGCCGCCCTGTCCCTATTTCAATCCCAACATGCTGACCCTCAACAAACTCATGCCCCAAGGCGCCGGGCTGGCGCCGGTATTGATCAAACGCGCCGCCACCGTCGAACTGGACTGGGACGTGCGCCAGAAGAGCCGCTTTGACGCGCTTGATTCCACCGGCCGCGCGCTCGGTGTGTTCCTGCCGCGAGGCACGCTGGTGCGCGGCGGCGACGTGCTGGTGGCGGAAGATGGTTCGCTGCTGCGCGTGATCGCAGCGCCGCAGCCGCTGCTGCGCATCACGGCCTGCAGCGAGCACGGCAGCGCCTTCGACCTGACGCGCGCTGCTTACCACCTGGGCAATCGCCACGTGCCGATTGAACTCCAGCCCGATCACCTCAAGATCGAGCCCGATCATGTGCTGGCCGACATGCTGCGCGCGATGCACCTGACGGTGCAGGAGACGACCGAGGCTTTCGAGCCCGAAGGCGGCGCCTATGCCCGCGGCGCGCACGGCCATGAACACGCGGCAGCGCCGGTCAAACGCATCGCCATTCCGATCGTGGCCGCCGCGCCGCATGTGCACGGGCCCGGCTGCGGGCACGACCATGGGCACAGCCACTGATGCGTGACGCCAGTCTGTTGCAACTGATGTGGCTGGCCTCGCCAGCGTTGCCGATCGGCGGCTTCGCTTACTCCGAGTGTCTGGAGGCCGCTGTCGATACCGGCAAGGTGGCGACCGAGCAAGATGCCGCGCACTGGCTGCGCGACCAGTTGCACCTGAGCCTGGCGCGCGCCGATCTGGCCGTGATCGCGCAGGCCGTTCCGGCCTGGCGGAGCAACGATCACGCGCGCATCGCCGCCCTCAACGCCTGGGTGCTGCAGACGCGTGAGAGCAGCGAACTGCGCGCGCAGACCGAGCAGATGGGGCGCTCGCTGCTGGAGTGGCTGCGCAATCACACGACCGCCAGCTCCGCGCAGATCGCCGTGCTGGCCGCGCTGCAGCCAACCTACCCGCTGGCTTTTGCGCTGGCCGCTTCGAGCACCGCTGCGCCGCTGCGCGAGTGCCTGCTGAGCTACGCCTTCGGCTGGGCCGAGAACATGGTGCAAGCGGCGATCAAATCGGTGCCGCTGGGCCAGAGTGCGGGCCAGCGCATCCTCTCGCAACTGAGCGCCGAAATCCCGGCTGCCATCGATCACGCCCTGAAGCTCGGCACCGACGCGCGTCAGGCCTTTTCACCGATGCTGGCGATCCTCAGCGCCCAGCATGAAATCCAGTACTCACGCCTGTTCCGATCATGACGCTTCACCACATCCCCAACCGAAGCAAGAAACTGCCTCCCCTGCGCGTGGGCATCGGCGGGCCAGTCGGCTCCGGCAAGACCACGCTACTGGAAATGCTGTGCAAGACCATGCGTGACCAGTATGACCTGGTAGCCATAACCAACGACATCTACACCAAGGAAGACCAGCGCATCCTGACCGATAGCGGCGCGCTGCCGGCCGAGCGCATCATGGGCGTCGAGACCGGTGGCTGCCCGCACACCGCGATCCGCGAGGACGCCTCCATCAATCTGGAAGCGATCGACCGCATGCTGGTCGAGTTTCCCAACGCCGACATCGTCTTCATCGAGAGCGGCGGCGACAACTTGGCCGCCACCTTCAGCCCCGAGCTGTCGGACCTGACGATCTATGTCATCGACGTGGCGGCTGGCGAAAAGATCCCGCGCAAGGGCGGGCCTGGCATCACCAAGAGCGATCTGTTCGTCATCAACAAGACCGACCTGGCGCCCTATGTCGGCGCCAATCTGGAAGTCATGCGCGCCGATACCACACGCATGCGCACAACGGCCAAAGGCTTGAAACCGTTTGTAATGACCAATCTGAAAACGCGCGCCGGTCTCGCCGAGGTCGTGACCTTCATCGAGCAGCGCGGCATGCTGCGCGCCTGAGCGACGTCGCGCCTGCAACCGATGCTTACATCTGGTCGCATCTTGACATTTGGTTGACATGCAGCGAGCGCACAGTGGGGTTCATGCTGGCAGGACAAGCCAGTCCGATGCACTTGTCAAACAAGAAAGGCGCGACATGAATCCCGACACCACGCAAGCTTTTGAGCCCTTGAATACCTTGCCCGGCCAGGCATCCGACGGCGCGATTGCGCAACTGGTCGGACAGGTCTACGAGGCGGCGCCCGCGACCGAGCGCAGCCGCCTGATTGCGCACCTGCTCAAGCCACTGGGTGTGCTTTCGCTGGTCGCCTTGGCCAACGGCGTCTTCGCCAAAATCCGCTTTCGCGCCGGCTGGCCGGATCTGCGTGTGCAGGTCGAGGATTTGCAGAACGTGCAGTCGAGCGACGTGATCGCGCTAGTCACGCGCGTGCAGCAGATAAGTGTTCAGGTGGTAGACGGTCTGGCTGAATTGCTCGCCGCCTCACCGCCGATGACGCGCTCGGCGGCCGCTGCGCTTCTGATCACCGTTCTGCTAAAGCGCGCGCGCAACCGCCGCGCCTGTGATCCGGGCTTCGATGCCTGAGAGCAACATTTGCCGGCGCAAACGCGACGCATGGCGGTGCACAATGGCACTCAATGAGCTTTCCGACCATGCCAAACGCCGCAGCATTTGCAGCCGTTTCCCAGCCCGCCGACTGGCAGCTTGTCAATCCACAGCCCTGCGAACTGGGCGAGTCGCCGTTCTGGCATCCGCTAGAGCAAAGGCTGTACTGGTTGAACATTGCGCGCCGGCAGATTCTGCGCGTCGATAACAGCACGGGAATGCTTGAGTATTGGGACATGCCATCCGAGCCCGGTTGCATGGCGCCGGCCGCCAGCGGTGGCCTGGTGATCGCGCTGCGCGACGGCGTCTACCGTGTCCGGCACTGGCGCGGGCCACTTGAGCGAATCGCCACGCTCGATTACGACCCGGCGCAAATGCGCGCCAATGACGGCAAGTGCGATCCGCTCGGCCGCTTCTGGATCGGCACGCTCGACGAGACCCGTGTCAAGGGCAACGCAGCGCTGTATTGTCTCGATTGCCGCGCCGGCCGCGCCGTGGTCGAGCGCAAGACCGATCCCACTATCTTGCCCGCCACGACTGGCAACGGCCTGGCCTGGAGTCCCGATGGGCGCACGCTGTACTGGGCCGACACCGCGAGCCACCGCGTCCATGCCTGGGACTTCAACGCAATCGACAACAGCTTGAGCGCGCAGCGCGTGTTCTTGCAGTTTGAGCCCAAGCCACAGGGCTGGCAGCCGGATTCGCAAGCCTTGCCCGATGCAGCCCCGAGCTACGGTGGCCGGCCCGACGGCGCCACCGTCGACGTGCAGGGCAACTACTACATCGCCATGTACGAAGGCCGGCGCCTGTGCCAGTTCTCACCGGCCGGTGTTTTGTTGGCGGCCTGGGTCACGCCGGCGCAATGCCCGACTATGCCCTGCTTTGGCGGCGCAGACCTGCAAACCCTGTACCTGACCAGCGCGCGCCAGAAACGCAGTGCGGCCGAGTTGTTGGCCCTGCCCTTGTCGGGCTGCGTGTTCGCCATGCGCGTGACCGTGCCGGGCTTGCCGGCCAACTGCTTCGTCGATTAGCGACGTTTCTGAACTTCGTGGGTGCCGGATCAGGACCGGCATGACAGTTCTGGCGTCTTGGCGCGTTACAGCTTGGGAATGCGGATGCGGCTGATCATGAGCGAACCCGACAGGGCGAACAGCAGCACCAGCGGGTGCAGCTTGAATCCCGCCAGCATGAGTTCTCCGAACCACAGGTTCGGCCCGAGCGCGTCGAACCAGGCAGCCAGCGCGAGCAGGCCGACCAGCAGAATCGAGGTCGGAATCGGCGTGCCCTCGAAGTACTTGACCTTGTCTGAGCCCTCGGACAGGGTCTCGGCCGTGACGTTGTAACGCGCCAGCCTTGATACGCCGCAGGCCACAAAGTAGGCCAGCACGACGCGGTCATACAGGCCCTGCATGCCACAGCCATAGGCGATGACGGCCGGCGCCACACCAAAGGAGATGACGTCGGCCAGCGAATCAAGTTCACGCCCAAGGATGGAAGTTTTTTGCCGCCAGCGCGCGATGCGGCCGTCGAGCACGTCAAAAATCAGGGCCAGTAGCACCAGAGCAGCGGCATAGTAGACATGCTGGCGATCATCGCTTTGCAGGTAACTCAAGGTGGAAAAAATAGCCCCCGTGCCGCAGATGGCATTTCCCAACGTGAACCAGTCTGCCAGTTGAAACTCCCGAATCATCGAGAATGGCTTG
The DNA here is from genome assembly GCA_903920695.1 of uncultured beta proteobacterium. Taxonomy (GTDB): domain Bacteria; phylum Pseudomonadota; class Gammaproteobacteria; order Burkholderiales; family Burkholderiaceae_C; genus Rhodoferax. The sequence continues at coordinate 4,677 of CAIXNB010000164.1, read as the reverse complement.
CTGGTTTTGTTGCTTGTCATGTCAGAATCCCTTTCGGCAACCTTGTAGGCCACTGCTGGAGCTAGTATCGCCCGCTTGACGGTCGAGGGCAAGGTTAGCCCGGATGCCCTTTACCATCGGACGCAACAGTAGCACAGACACATCATGGACTCTTCGCTCGCCCAGATCACCGACCGCGTCCGCGCCGCGGCCGCCGACCGCGCGCCGCTGCGCCTGCGCGGCTCCGGCTCAAAGGACTTCTACGGCGAATCGCTGCAAGGCGAACTGCTGGAACTCGGCAGCCTGTGCGGCATCAGCAGCTACGAGCCGACCGAGCTCGTCGTCACGGTGCGGGCCGGCACGCCGCTGGCAGAACTGGAGACGGCGCTGGCCGAAAAAGGCCAGTGCCTGGCGTTCGAGCCGCCGCGCTTCGTCATTGGTGCGACCTGTGGTGGCATGGTGGCAGCGGGTTTGAGTGGCCCGGCGCGCGCCAGTGCTGGCGCCGTGCGCGATTACGTGCTCGGGGTCACGCTGCTCAATGGCCGCGGTGAATTGCTGACCTTTGGCGGCCAGGTTATCAAAAACGTCGCCGGCTACGACGTCTCGCGCTTGATGGTCGGTGCACTGGGTACGCTCGGCGTGTTGACCGAAATTTCGCTCAAGATTCTGCCCGCTGTCGTGGCTGAAGCCACGCTGATGGCGAGCGGTGTCACACAGCAGGCCGCGCTCGATCTGCTCAATCGCTGGGGCGGCTTGCCCTTGCCGCTGAACGCCAGTTGCTGGGTTCGCGACGACAGCCTGAGCCCGGCGCGCGACTGCCTGTTTGTGCGCCTGCGCGGCGCTGTGGCGGCGGTAGAGGCCGCCTGCCCGCGCCTGCTGGCCGACCTGCGTTCACTCGGCGCCGAAGCCAGCCGCATGGACCGGGCGCAGGCGGGCGCCGACTGGGACGCCTGCCGCGATCAAACCCTGCCCTTTTTTCAGGCCCCGGCACCTGACTTGGGCCTGTGGCGGCTGTCACTGCCACAGTCGACACCAGCGCTGGACCTGCCCTATGCCCAGTTGATCGAATGGCATGGTGCGCAGCGTTGGCTGTGGGCGCCCCTCGCGGCCCAGGCGCCGCTGCGCCAGGCGGCAGCATCGGTGGGCGGCACAGCCACCTTGTTTCGCGCGCCGCAACTTGCCAGCACACCGGCAATCGACCGCTTCAGCCCCTTGAGCGCGCCGCTGGCACAGATTCACCGGCGCCTGAAGGCCGAATTCGACCCGGCTGGCATCTTCAACCGCGGCCGGATGTACACAGACCTATAGAGGAAATTTGTCATCCCGGCCTTGAGCCGGGATCCACCAAGACCCACTAACAAGCTGGATTGCGGCTCAGGGCCGCAATGACAACACGTATATGCATACTCATCTCGCTCCCGCCTACCAGGACAGCGCCGACGCCAAAGCGGCAGCCGCCATTTTGCGCAAGTGCGTGCACTGTGGCTTCTGCACCGCGACCTGCCCGACCTATCAGTTGCTCGGTGATGAACTCGACGGGCCGCGCGGCCGCATCTACCTGGTCAAGCAGGTGCTCGAAGGCCAGACGCCGACGCGCAAGACGCAGGCGCATCTGGATCGCTGCCTGACCTGCCGCAGTTGCGAGAGCACCTGTCCATCGGGTGTCGCCTATGGCCACCTGATTGACATCGGGCGCAAGCTGGTCGATGCCCAGGTGGCGCGAGCGCCGGCCGAGCGCGCCTTGCGCTGGGCGCTTAAGGAAGGATTGACATCGCCAGCATTTGGCCCGGCGATGAAGCTCGGTCAGATGCTGCGCCCGCTGCTGCCCACGGCCCTCAAGGACAAAGTACCGGCAAAGCAGAACGCCGGCGTATGGCCGAAGGCCACGCATGCACGCAAGGTGCTGCTGCTCGCCGGCTGCGTGCAGCCAGCCATGACGCCCAACATCAACTTTGCCACGGCGCGCGTGCTTGACGCCGCCGGCATCCAGAGCGTGATCGCGCCGGATGCCGGTTGCTGCGGCGCCGTCAAGTTTCACCTGAACGACCAAGAGGGCGGCAAGGTGCAGATGCGCGCCAACATTGACGCCTGGTGGCCCCATGTACAAGCAGGTGTCGAGGCCATCGTCATGAACGCCTCGGGCTGCGGCGTCACGGTCAAGGAATACGGTCACCTGCTGCAGGACGATCCGGTCTACGCTGAACGCGCGGCAAGCATCAGCGCGCTGACGCGCGACCTGAGTGAGCTGCTACCGGATCTGGTCGCTGCCCTGCGCGGCAAGGTACAGGTGGATGCGCGCACACTGGCCTTTCACCCGCCCTGCACATTGCAGCACGGGCAACAACTGCGCGGCGGGGTTGAGCACTGGCTCGGTCAACTCGGTTTTGACATCAAGATCACGGGCGCCGAAGCGCATCTGTGCTGCGGCTCCGCCGGCACTTACTCGGTGCTTCATCCGGACTTGTCGCACCAGTTGCGCGAGCGCAAGCTCGGCCACCTCAACACCACTTTTGGCGCACGCAAACCGGACCTGATCGTCTCGGCCAACATGGGCTGCATCACGCATCTGCAAAGCGGCACGCGCACACCAGTGCGGCACTGGGTCGAAGTTCTGGACGAAGCACTCAGCTGAGCAAACTAAAATCGGGCCATGCCCTTTCCCACCGCCCTTGAAAATCTGAACGTGGTTTCGCAGCTCACGCTGCTGCCACCCTCGCAACTGCACGATGACATTCCGGTCAATACGCAGGCTACCCGCACCGTCAGTGAGGCTCGGCGCACGCTGGCGGCCATCCTGAGCGGGCAAGACCCGCGTCTGTTCGTGGTGGTCGGCCCGTGCTCGATCCACGACATCAAGGCGGCGATGGAATACGCGCGCAAGCTCAAGGCGCTGGCCGACGAGCTGAAAGAACAGCTCTTCATCGTGATGCGGGTCTACTTCGAGAAGCCGCGCACCACGGTCGGCTGGAAAGGCCTGATCAACGACCCGCGCATGGATGACAGCTTTCGCATCGACGAAGGACTTCATGTGGCGCGCCGCCTGCTGGTGGACCTCAACGAGATGGGCCTGCCCTGCGGCACCGAAGCGCTGGACCCGATCACGCCGCACTACCTGGGCGACCTGATCGCCTGGAGCGCGATCGGCGCGCGCACGACCGAGAGCCAGACGCACCGCGAGCTGGCCAGCGGTCTGTCGAGCCCGGTCGGCTTCAAGAACGGCACCGACGGCAACCTCGACGTGGCGCTCAACGCCATGCTGTCAGCGGCGCAGCCGCACGCTTTTCTCGGGATCAACGGCGACGGCCAGGTGGCGGTGACGCAGACGCGCGGCAATGTCTTCGGGCACCTGATCCTGCGCGGCGGCAGCGTGCCGAACTATGACTCGGTTGCGGTTTCGGAGGCCGAGGCCGCGCTGACGGCGGCCAAACTCCCGGTCAACATCGTTGTCGACTGCAGCCACGCCAACTCGCGCAAGAACCACGCGCTGCAGACCCTGGTGCTCAAAGACGTGGTGCATCAGATCGCCGACGGCAACCGCGCGATCAAGGGCGTGATGCTGGAGTCCAACCTGTTCGAAGGCAACCAGAAGCTCGGCCGTCTCGAAGACCTGCGCTACGGTGTTTCCATCACCGATGCCTGCCTGGGCTGGGACACGACCGCCGAGGCGCTGCGCGAGGCCGCGGCTCGTCTGCGTGCGCGGCCCTGACTGCGCCTCTTCCCTGGATCCAACCTCTCAGGGATGCGAGCGGGGCGGACGCCGGGGGCTCATACGCTGCGCTTTTTGAAATCGCCCCCAGCATCCGCCCCGCCCGCATCCCGGAGCGGCTTTCAGCGCAATACTGTGGTTCGGTGCCCAATTATGGTGGCGGCAGTATTCTCCTATTGATGGACTGTCGCGAAGAACATCCCGGCATACGATGATCCTCTTGCATCAATTGTTCCGTTTTACATGAGAGGGGACGTGTGAACGTCCTCACTTCTTCGAGGTCTTGTCAAGATTGAGTTGCCAAAGATCTCTCACAGACTTTCCAGATTCGTTAACCCAGTGTGCTGGTCCCCGAACCGACTTACTCGTAAAGCCCAATTTCCCCAAAAGTTCTTGGGCCAAGTTGCTCATTGCATATCGTTGACCGCCATAGATCAGATCGCCACCCGAAACAACAGCAGAAAACTTACGAACTACGTTGCCTTGATAGTCCAAGAGAATTAACCTCTCTCCGTCCTTAAGGTAACCAGATTTCACCAATGATCTCAAATCGGCTTTTGGAGCTTTAGTTCGACCAAGTGAAGCTTTGGCTTGGGCATACAAAGCATCCAATTCGCTGTCAACTTTGTCTGTAGTTGTCACCTGCTTGGAGGGCGTTTGTAAGTCAGCAAGGCCAAGCAATCGTCGTAATGTTGCATTTGGTGTGTCAACAAATGGTTTGGCATGCTTTTCAAGATGAGAAAAAACTTCATCATCAACGCTGATTGATTTCATTGCGAGTTCCATTCTTGAGTTAAGAATACTCTTGCGTCAATTAAGAATAAGAATATTATTTCTCTTACAGAGTCATTGGGTGTACGGCGAGTAGATTTTGTGACCAAGCTACCGTGTCAGTGGAATCTAAGGAATGAATGCCGATTCCCAAATCTCCGATTCGACAAGTCCAGCGAGCAAACACGGGCTTCAACCAACAGCCCGAGGCGGGGGTGGGG
>CAIXNB010000163.1 GCA_903920695.1 uncultured beta proteobacterium | reverse complement strand
GCCTGGGAGTCAACGTGACTCCCCGAAGTGTCATTGCGGACCTGCTCCGCAATCCATGGTTCGCGTGGCATGGATCCCGGATCGGAGTCCGGGATGACAGCCAGGGCACGGGTCAATTCCGCTGTAACAACACCTGCTCGACACCGCGATTGGCGAGCGCATCGGCGTGTTCGTTGCCGGGGTGGCCGTTGTGGCCGCGCACCCAGCGCCAGTCGATCTTATGGCCACCGTGGTTGACGACCGCATCAAGACGCTGCCACAGGTCCACGTTCTTCACCTCGGCCTTGGCCGCGGTCTTCCAGCCGCGCGCTTTCCAGCCCGGTAGCCACTCGGTCATGCCCTTGAGCACGTACTGACTGTCAACGTGCAGCGTGACATGGCAAGGGCGCTTTAATGCCGACAAGGCCTCGATCACGGCTGTCATTTCCATGCGGTTGTTGGTGGTCGCCAGTTCGCCACCGAACAATTCCTTTTGCGTCGTCGCCGACTTGAGCAGCGCGCCCCAGCCGCCCGGTCCGGGATTGCCCTTGCAGGCGCCGTCGGTGTAAATGTCGATCGCGTTCAATCCGATTTCCTCATGTTGGTGTCCTTCATTCCGGTCAATGTCTCACGCCCGGCGATTGAAGCCGGCGCCGCAACCAGGCCGCGCGCCGCATCCTTCCAGGCCGGGCTCAGCAGCGTCACACCGCGCACGCGCTTGACCGCCACCAGAAAATAAACAGCGCCAAAGATCGGCCACCAGCGCGCGCCAGCGCGGTCCATCCAGGCAAAGCTGCGCAGCCATTGTTCATTGGCAATGGCCGGGCGGTAGCAGCCGAAGCGCTCGATCTCGACCTCGAAACTCAGCAGGCGCAACCAGTCACGCAGCCGCCGGTAGCCAATGCACTCCTCCTGCGGCATGAACAGTTTGCCCAGGCCCAGGCGCCGGTACACGCGCCCGATCTTCTGCCGCAGGCCCCACAGCGACACCGGGTTCAGGCCGCAGATCACGACTCGCCCCTCGGGCACGAGCACGCGCTCAACCTCGCGCAGCGTGGCATGCGGATCACGCGCCAGTTCCAACGAATGGGGCAGTACCACCAGGTCCAGACTGTTGGCGGGAAAGGGCAGCGCCTCGAAATCGGTCACAATGGCCGCCCCGGGGCTGAATACGGAGGTGGCCAGCCAGCGGTGCGGCATGCGGTTGCTGCGCAGGGCATCGAGTTCGCTCATGCCCAGCTGCAAAGCGTGGTAACCGAAAATATCGGCCACGGCCGAGTCAAGTTGTTCACACTCCCACGCCAGCAGGTAGCGTCCGGGCGGCGTCGCAAACCAGTCATGCAAACCTACAATACGATCGTTCATGAAGTTAATCCCACTCCCCGCCTTCACCGACAACTACATCTGGATGCTGCATGACGGCCAACAAGCCCTGGTGGTTGACCCCGGTGATGCGCAGCCCGTGCTCAACGCGCTGCAGCACGCAGGGCTGCAACTCAAGGCCATTCTAGTCACGCACCATCACCCCGACCACACGGCCGGCGTCGCCGCCCTGCGCGAGGCCACCGGCGCCACTGTTTATGGCCCGCAGCGCGAGGCCATGCCGGAGCCCCTGACCCGCCTCGGCCAAGGCGACGCGGTGTCAAACTTGGGCCTGCGCTTCGAAGTGATCGAAGTGCCCGGCCACACCGCTGGCCACATCGCCTATTACTGCGCCGAAGTGGACGGTACGCCACTGCTGTTTTGTGGCGACACGCTGTTTTGCGCCGGCTGTGGCCGCCTGTTCGAGGGCAGCCCGGCACAGATGTTGGCATCGCTCGACACGCTGGCCGCCTTGCCCGACACGACGCAGATCTGTTGCGCGCATGAATACACTCTGAGCAACCTCAAGTTTGCTGGTACCGTCGAGCCTGGCAATGCAGCGCTGACCGATTACACCGCCACCGCACATGCGCTGCGTGCTGCACAGCAGCCCACACTGCCCTCCAGCATGCTGCGCGAGCGGAGAATCAACCCTTTCCTGCGCAGTCGTGAGCCCGCCGTGATCGAGGCCGTGCGACGCTTTGACACATCTGCGGCTGACGCGGTCAGCGTCTTTGCCGCGCTGCGCCAATGGAAAAACGAGTTCCGATGAAATTGCTCCCCATTCTTGTTCTGGGCAGCCTGCTCTGGCTGTCCGGCTGCGCCAACCCCCCGGTTGGCCACGCACCCACGCTGCTCGACATGAGCGCACCGGGCGGCGCCGGCATCAAGGCACCTCAGGCCAGGGCGCAACCCGGCTTGCAAGCGAGTGCAGATCTGCTGCCGATCTCGGCCCAGCATGCGGCCTGGGGCGCCGTGGTGCCACTGGCGCCACCGGCCGACCTGTGGGAACGCATCCGGCGCGGCTACGCCATGCCGGACCTGGACAACCAGTTGGTGCACGACCGCGAACGCTGGTACAGCAGCCGACCCGATTACATCCTGCGCATGACCGAGCGTTCGCGCAAATACATCTTCCACATCGTCGAGGAGCTTGAGCTGCGCAACATGCCGACCGAACTGGCGCTGCTGCCCTTCGTCGAGAGCGCCTTCAACCCGCAAGCGGTATCGAGCGCCAAGGCCGCCGGCATGTGGCAGTTCATGCCGGCCACCGGCAAGACCTTCGAACTCAAGCAAAACGCGTTTCGCGATGACCGGCGCGACGTGCTGGCCTCGACCCGCGCCGCGCTCGACTACCTGCAAAAACTCTATGGCATGTTTGGCGACTGGCAACTGGCGCTGGCCGCCTACAACTGGGGCGAAGGCAGCGTCGCGCGCGCCATCGCCAAGAACCAGCGCGCCGGCCTGGGTACCAGCTACGCCGAACTCGGCATGCCGATGGAAACCCGTTTTTACGTGCCCAAGCTGCAGGCCATCAAAAACATCGTCGCCAACCCGCAGGCCTTCAACTCAAGCCTGCCGCAGATCGGCAACCACCCTTACTTCCAGACCGTGGACATCACGCGCGACATCGACGTGGCGCTGGCGGCCAAGCTCGCCGAAGTAGCGCTGGCGGACTTCAAGGCGCTCAACCCATCGGCCAACCGCCCCGTTATCCTGGCTGCGGGTACGCCGCAAATCCTGCTGCCCTGGGACAATGCCGCGATCTTCCAGAGCAACCTGCAAGCTTACGGCGGGGGCCGCCTGGCGAGTTGGACGGTCTGGCTCGCGCCCACCACCATGCGCCCGGCCGAAGCGGCCAAACGCGTCAGCATGAGCGAGGCCTTGCTGCGCAGCGTCAACAACATTCCGGCGCGTGTGCTGATCAAGGCGGGCTCGAGTTTGCTGGTACCGCGCTCGGCGCACTTTGATCTCGATGTGGCGCTGCAAGTGGCCGACCACGGCCAACTGTCCCTGGCCTCGGAGCCAACACTAAAGCCGAAGAAGGTAGCAGGCACCAGGGCACTGCGCAGCAGTGCCGGCAAGGGCAAAACCAAAGCCAAAGCCGGTGCCGCGCCAGCCCGGCACAAGGCGGCCAACCCGGCCCGACCGACCAAACGCAAGGCCAAAACACCAGCCTGAGTGGCTTAGTCGCGCGCCTTGTTCACAAACAGGTTGCTGTAGGTCGCCGCGACATCGATTTTGGCGGCCAGGACCTCTGGCTCGAAACGCGCCAGCACCTTCAAACTGGTCTGCACGCCGTCCTCCGGAAAAGCACCGTCGGGCGAGATCGATTCGTGCAACTTGTTGAAGGCGTCCAGATACAACACCCGGTCGCCCAGCAAATAGCTTTCAGGGACTGTACGCACGATGTCGCCCGGACTGGCGGTTTGCAGCCATTTGAGGCTGCGCACCATGGCCTGCGTGAGGGCCTGCACTGTGTTCGGATTCTTCCGCACAAAATCCAACGCAGCGTACAGGCAGGCGCCCGGCATCGGGCTGCCGAACATGTCAAGCGTGCCCTTGAGTGTGCGCGTGTCGGCGATCAGTCGGATCTCGCCTTTGCGCTCCAGACTGGTCACGACCGGCTCGCCATAGCTGATGGCATCGATCTGAGCTGAGCGCAAAGCTGCCAGCGCAGCGCTGCCGCTGCCAAGACTGACAAAGCGGACATCCGCCGGCGTCAGACCGGCCCGCGCGAGCATCACATTAACCACCATCTGGCCGGCCGAGTCGACGGCCGAGATGCCGATCCGGCGACCGCGCAGTTGCGCCGGTGAGTTGTAATGCCGCAGCAGCCGCGACGATATGCCCATGGCAACCGCCGGCGTGCGACCCTGCAGCACGAAAGCCTGGAACTTCTGGCCCTGGGCCTGCAAGCGAATGGTTTGCGCGTAAGAGCCAGAAATCACATCGGCCTCATGGTCAGCCTGCGCCGACATGCTGCGCGAAGCGCCGGCGATTTCCCGAATCGTGACGTCCAGGCCTGCGGCCCTGAAGTAGCCAAGCTGGTCGGCCAGTGTCAAGGCCAGTTGGTACAGGCTGGCACGGCCCACAGCGGCAATCACGAGTCGGGGTTTTTCGAGTCTGGGCTGGGCCCACAGCGCAGGTGCGGTCAGCGCCGCAGCCGACAGGACCGCCGCTGAGGAAAACGTACGCCGGTCAAGCCCGGTTCGGTTCATGAAATGTCGCTGTCCTTTGCTTCAACGCCGGTCCACCAGCGCATGGGCGATGGTGCCCAGGTCAACATACTCAAGTTCGCTGCCCACTGGCACACCGCGCGCCAGTCGCGTCAGACGCAGGCCGCGCGCCTTCAGGCCTTCGCTGATGACGTGCGCCGTGGCTTCACCTTCGGCCGTGAAGTTGGTGGCCAGAATGACTTCCTGCACCTGACCATCACAGGCGCGCTCGAACAGGTCGTGCAAACCAATATCCTTCGGACCGATGCCGTCGAGCGGACTGAGCTTGCCCATCAGCACGAAATACAGACCCTTGTAGGCGCCGGTGCGCTCGACCGCCGACTGATCGGCCGGCGTCTCCACAACACAGAGTTTGCTGGCGTCACGCCGTGCGTCCAGACAGGTGGCGCAAATCGGCGCCTGGGTGAAGGTGTGGCAGCGCTCGCAATGCTGCACCGAGTCCGCCGCTTCCTGCAGCGCGCGCGACAAGGCCCGCGCACCGGCACGGTCATGCTGCAACAGGTGAAACGCCATGCGCGAAGCCGACTTGACGCCCACGCCCGGCAGCCGCCGCAGCGCCTGAATCAGAACGTCAAGCGCGTTGGTGTTGGACATGGGATGTTTACCAAAAATAGCACAGGGCATCGCGAGCGGGCGTCAGGCTAGGCGGACGGAGCGCAACAACCGCAACGTACTTCCTGTACGTGAGGATTGCGAGCACCGCCCAACGACGCATCACGCCCGCGCAGTAGCCCATCATCAAAAAGGGAATTTCATACCGCCGGGCAGGCCCGGCATGCCGGCGGTGATCTTGCCCATCTTCTCGGCCGAGGTTTCTTCGGCCTTGCGCACGGCGGCGTTGAAGGCGGCTGCCACCAGGTCTTCGAGCATGTCCTTGTCTTCGGCCAGCAGGCTCGGGTCGATGGTGACGCGTTTGACGTCATGCTTGCAGGTCATGGTGACCTTGACCAGACCGGCGCCGGACTCGCCTGAGACTTCGACGTTGCCGAGTTCGTCCTGGGCCTTCTTCATGTTGTCCTGCATGGCCTGCGCCTGCTTCATGAGACCGGCGAGTTGTCCTTTGTTGAACATGGGGTTTCCTTCGATGATGATTTGAATGACTGAAATTGAACGGCTCGCAAGTCCTGCCAAGCTGACTCAAGCGGTGGCCGGGACCGTCACCCCGGCTTGATGCTGCCAGGCACGATTTTCGCCGCAAAATCGTGCATCAGCGTCTGCACGAACGGATCGTCAAAAATGATTTTTTCGGCTGCCAGTTGGCGCTCGGCCGCCAGTGCCACATTGCGCCGCGCCGGACTGTCGGTGACACGCCCGATCTCCACAACCAGCCGCACCGGATGCCCGGCCGCCTGCAGGGCAGCGCCCAGGCGCTCGCGGCTGGCGGCCTGATTGAGCGACTCGCGCTCGACCCGCAACAGCCACTGGTCGCTGTCGCGCGCCACCAGCTGCGACTGCAAGGCCAATTCGCGCACCATGGCCGTGATGACCTCGGCCGAAATTAATTGCTGCACCGTGGCGTGCCAGAACTCACCCTCTTCGGTCGCCTGCAGCAGCGTCGCTGCCGACTGACCCGCCAGCGCTTCCAGACGCGAATCGGCTTGAACCCGCACCGGTAACGCATCCATCTTGGCCGGCGTCGGCGCGACAGTCGCAAGCACCGGATCCGGGTTCGGAATGGGACGCGCACCAGCCGGCATCTGAACCACGTGCAACTGTTGCGCTGCCGGTGGCGTGGCAGCGATGATCGACGCCACGGGCTCAACTGGTTTTACTGCAGCCAGCAGGGCGGCGGCAAGGGCCACTGCAGCTTTAACCGGCTCTGGCGCCGACGCTTGGACCGGCGCCGCTTGCGGTCGGGGCCTCTCAATCAGAGTTTTTTTTTCCCGCGCCGGGCCTTGCCCCGTTGCCGGCTTGAAGGCCAACAGGCGCAGCAGCACCATGGTCAGCGCCGCGTATTCGTCTGGCGCCAGGCCGAGTTCGGCGCGCCCGTGCAGGCAGATGCTGTAGAGCAGTTGCGTCTCATCGGCCGGCATCAGCGCCGCCAGACGCACCATGTCGGTCGCTTCCGGGTCGCTCTCGTCCATCTGCGCGCTGGCACCGGGCACGGCCTGCAGTACCGCCATACGTTGCAGCACGGCGCTCATTTCTTCCAGCGTCGAGGCGGCGCTCAGGCCGTTCAGGCGCAGCGTCTCGGAAATCTCGAACAGGGTCTTGCCGTCGCCCAGCGCCAGCGCCTCAATCAAACGAAAAACGTAGGAGCGGTCAACGCTGCCCAGCATCTGGCGCACCGTGGCTTCGCTGAGTTCGCCGGCGCCAAAGGCAATCGCCTGATCGCACAGGCTCAGCGCGTCGCGCATGGAACCGCGTGCGGCGCGCGCCAGCAGACGCAGCGACTGCACATCGGCCGTCACGTTCTCTGCCTGCAAGACCTTTTCCAGATGCTCGCGGATGGTCTCGGGCGCCATCGGGCGCAGATTGAACTGCAGGCAGCGCGACAGCACGGTGACCGGCACCTTTTGCGGATCTGTCGTGGCCAGCACAAACTTCAGGTACTCGGGCGGCTCTTCGAGCGTTTTCAACATGGCATTGAAGGCGTGGCCGGTGAGCATGTGCACTTCGTCGATCATGAAGACCTTGAAGCGCCCCTGCACCGGCTTGTAGACCGCTTGCTCCATCAGGGTCTGCACCTCGTCAACCCCCCGGTTCGAGGCGGCATCGAGCTCGGTGTAATCGACAAAGCGGCCGGCATCGATGTCGCGGCAGGCCTGGCAGACGCCACAAGGTGTGGCCGTGATGCCGCCCGTGCCGTCCGGCCCCTGGCAATTGAGCGATTTGGCCAGAATGCGCGAGACCGTGGTCTTGCCGACACCGCGTGTGCCGGTGAACAAATAGGCGTGGTGCAGGCGCTGCGTGCCGAGCGCATTGGAGAGGGCGCGCACCACATGGTCCTGGCCCACCATCTCGGAGAAATTGCGGGGGCGGTACTTGCGGGCGAGCACGAGGTAGGACATAGGGCTGATTCTAAAGCCCGACCCGATCAGCATCCGCCCTTACAATAGCGCCTGACGGGCCTTCCCACATGGGGAAGCGGCCAACCGGGTCAGGTGGGGAACCAAGCAGCCCTAACTGTGGAGCCAGTGCTGGGGTCAAGGCTCGTCAACCTCATTCTTGATTAGCCAACGGGGCCACTCACGGTCTGCGGCATTGTCCAGCCGGCTTGGCAGTGTCACGATATGGAACCACGGCAATTGGTCAGCAGGCTGCTGACCAAATAGACCATCGGGGCAATGCTGGGCAAAGAACCGCATGTATTTGAGGTTGCTGGACGACCAGCCGCGCATATCGGCAAAGGCATTCGTCGCAAAGTTCTTCAACAGAACCCTGACATGCTGACATGCTGACACGCTGACGCCGAGAACATGGGGCGTACGTATCGTGCGCTGGGGTACATCATGTATTCATGCGCGTCCCCGCATGACATGAACTCTGTCTTACACCGGCACCAGCGCCTCGAACTCCTGCACCGGCAGCGGCGGCGCGAACAGGTAGCCTTGATAGCTGTGGCAGCCCAGACTGGCAAGGAAGTCGCGCTGTGCCACGGTCTCTACACCTTCGGCTATCACCGACAAACCCAGGCTGTCAGCCAGTGCAACAACCGTTTTGGCGATGGCCGCATCGTCGGGGTCGTTCAAAATGTCACGCACAAAACCCTGATCGATCTTGAGTTGATCAAGCGGTAGGCGCTTGAGGTATGACAGCGATGAATAGCCTGTGCCGAAGTCATCGAGCGTGAACCCAACACCTCGTGCCCCGAGTGCAGCCATCTTGGCAATCACGTCCTCCACATTGATGATCAATAAACTCTCGGTCAGTTCGAGCTTGAGGCGGCGTGGATTGGCACTCGTGCGCTTGAGCGTGCCCAAAACCTGATCGACAAAGTCCGACTGGAGAAATTGCCTGGCGCTGACATTCACCGCAAGCGTCAGCTTCGCCAGCCGTGGCTGGCTTTCCCACCGCACCAGTTGCTTGCAGGCCGTCTCCAGCGTCCACTGACCCAACGGAAGAATCAGTCCGGTCTTCTCGGCCATGGGGACAAACTCGGTCGGTGACACCCAGCCGCGCACGGGGTGCAGCCAGCGCAGCAACGCTTCAACGCCAATAATTTGCTTCTCGCCAGTGACCTGCGCCTGGTAGTGAACGCAGAACTGCTGGTTCAAAATTGCGTGCCGCAAGTCTTCTTCCAGAACCAGAGCGCTCACCATGTCGGTCTGCATCTGGCTGTCAAAAAAACACCGTGTGTTGCGCCCCGCATCCTTAGCCTTGTGCATCGCCAGGTCAACGCGCATCATCGGGGCTTCCACGCTCTCGGTCTGCTCACCGAACAGGGTGATGCCGATGCTCGCTGTACCGCTGTGCGCCCAGTCGCCAATATCGTAGCGATCCCCCAGCCTGTGCAGGATCTTGTCCGCGACCACTGCCGCATGTGTCGCCGCGTGTAGCGCGTTCTCGCCCAGTTCCGCCAGCAGCACGATGAATTCATCACTGCCGATTCGGGCCACGGTATCGCATTCGCGCACGCACTCCTTCAGCCGGCCGGCAACCTGCTGCAGCAACAGGTCCCCCCGCTGATGACCCAGCGTATCGTTGAGCGTCTTGAAGTTGTCCAGGTCAACCAGCAGCAGCACGCTGAAGTGCTTCTGCCGAACGCTACTGAGCAGCGCATGTTGCAGTCGGTCCTGCAGGAGCCGACGATTCGCCAGTCCGGTTAAGCCGTCAAAGTAGGCCATGTGTTCGATGCGCTGCTCGGACAGTTTGCGCTCTGTGATGTCCTGAATCGTGCCTTTGAGACAGGTGGGCTTGCCAGCGGCATCGTAGACAAATCGACCCAAGGCGTGAACCCAGCGCCTCTGGCCATCGCTGGGCCGGATGACCTCGTATTCCATGTCGAACTTGCCATCACCCTCGACCACATTCTGGTAGTAGTCGAGCATCTTCTGCGCATAGCCCGGCGCCATCAATTTGCCCCAGTTTTCAAGGCTGGTAACGAAAGAGGAATCGATGCCGAAAATCTGTCGCAACGCTGGCGAAGGCTGCAAGTTGCCGGTCTTGAGGTTGGTAAGGTAGGAGCCGATCTGCGCCAGTGACTGCGCTTCGTTCAATGCGCTTTCACTTTCACGCAGTTCGGCTTCGGCCTGCTTGCGCTGTTCGAGTTCATTTTCGGCACGCGCCAGAGCGTTTCGGGTTACTCGGTTGCCGTAATTGACCATACCGGCAGTCATGCAGAAGAGTGCCGTGTAGTTCATCCACTGCGTTACGCCGACGCTGTAATTGGGCTGCGGCAACAGTCCGGCGCGTTCTGCAAGTATCAAGCCCAACACAGCCAGCGAGCTTGCACTGATGGCGATCAGGACTCCGCGCAGCTGAAATAGTATGCCCACCGCGAGGATCCAAATGACGTAAAGGGCGGTCGTCGGTGTGCGAACGGTTCCCAGACTGATGTTCGCACCTGTTAGAAAAACAAAGCAGAGTATGGACAGGACGAACGCGATAAAAGTAATCTTGCCTCTGCGCATGATGAGCCAGCCCATCGCGAGCAAGACCAGCCATAAAGTTACGATGATCTGCGCCCTGGTGGGGACGTTGTTGCCAAGTAGAACGGCAACAGTGATCAGGCCAGCAAAAAGCAGGTTGATGCAAATGAACTCATTGAGAAAGCTGGCACGGCGTGTTTTCTCCTCGTCACCTGGAAAGACTGGTGGCGCTAGCCATTCTTTAATCGCGCCAAACATCATCTTCCTTCATTAGCGAAACTGTCGCTGCTCAAGGCGGCGCGGGTCCTCGGTCACTGAATGGAACACGAAAGCGCGAAGCCGCAGACCCGGTTACGAAAGGAACTATTTCCTGGGGCAACCCAGCCACCCTTCCAGTCAAACTGCTCTCGGGTCTGTAGCTTTGCGTCTGCAGATTCCTCTGCATTTGCCAATTGATCAAGCAGTGTATCAATATGCGCTGTTGCCGAATGTATTTATTTGTTGAAGCCTCTCCAAATCGCCCAGCATGTTTGGCAGTCTATAAGGAGTGTGATTGGAGAACGAGGCTAAAACCGACTGAGCGGAACCATGTGTCGAAAGCCGATGTTGAGGAATCGGCGACCACATCGGCTGCATTTGTAACGCGCACTCCACGGCAACAGACGCATCAGAAGGCTGCGAGGGACTCGTTCCAACTCGGATCCACATACTGGACATTCAAGCGTCTGCATATCTCGTTTCCTGTAGCTGACCTTCGGTCATTGAAATGCACTTCCAGGCGTCTTGAAAACTACAGATCCGGTTACGAAATGAATATTTCCCCGGAGCAACTCAGCCACCCTTGCAGTCAAACTGCGCTCGGGCCCGTAGCTTTGCGTCTGCAGATTCCTCTGCATTTGCCAATGGGAATAAATATAGCAGGAATTTTGTTACCAATGATTAAAATTTTGCGCACTATTTGCAATTCGTGCCGACATATTTGGCAACCTACGCTCTGTGACTGTCTGCCGTAGATTGGACATGTCTCTTCTCTGTCCCAGACAAACTATACTGCTCTTTTGTGACACTCTCGTGTATCACTTAATCAAGAATTTGTTTAGCGGACCTTTGCACACCAGGGAAGCGGCCAACCGGGTCAGGTGGGGAACCAAGCAGCCCTAACTGTGGAGCCAGTGCTGGGGTCAAGGCTCGTCAACCTCATTGCTCACTGACGTGGATTTGGCGCCAGACTCAGCCAGGAGACGATATGACATTTCAAGAATCAATCCAGGTGTGCTTCGGCAAGTACGCTGATTTCACCGGCAGGGCCTCGCGTTCCGAATACTGGTGGTTCATGCTGTTCTTGGCCTTGGTCAGCACTGGCCTTTCGTTGCTTGGCTCGGTATGGAGCGGCCTGTTCTCGCTCGGAACGCTGCTTCCGGCAACAGCCGCAGCGACCAGACGGCTTCACGACACGCATCGAAGCGGTTGGTGGCAATTGATCATTTTTGTCCCCCTGATCGGCTTCATCGTCATGCTGGTCTTTCTGGCTCAGGAGAGCAGGCCGGATTAGGCTCTTGCAGCCCACGTCGCGCCATTCGGTATCAATCAATCGGATTTTGTGCCATTACATTGTTCTGGGCAGTGCAAAGTTACATTGATTCTTTGATCACGCGACCGTTTTGCGCTTGAATCGGGCGCGCGTTCGCATTGAAGAGGCGGCGGAAAGCCTTGATCTGCTCGGCACCGAGCGCGATGGGCTGCTTCATGACCATCCAGTGCACGCCCTCCGAACAAGGCGGTGTCGTCAGCGAACCCTCGAACGCATAGTAAGTTCTATCGATGGGAAGCATCGCGGCCAGGTTCAGTTTCAAGCCCTCAACATTGATTGACTCAGCTTTGCGTGGCAGGTGTGCAAACACCGGCGCAAACGCGGCATTGGTTTTGCCGGGCTGCATCAGGATGGCGATCACGCCGAATTCGCCAGCCGCGTTCTTGTGAACGAAGTGCCCGACCATCGCTGTACGCTTGCCGTTCAGTGCCTCTTCGCTTGGGGTGTGAAAGTGGAATTGAAGGAGTTCATAGGTCTTGTCACCCACCGTCACTGTTTGCCCGGCGGGCAAATTGATTTGAACGGTGTGGCCGCTGTTGACCAGCGTGGGCACCGCTTCACCATAGTTGAATTGAAGCGCCGGCAAATCCGCTTTGACTGCGTTACGGATGTCGATGGGGCTTTGATTCATCCCTTTGGCGCAGCTCTCAAATGCGTGATCAAGTTCAGCCCAGTGCGCCGGGCCCTCGTGGCTGCGTTCATAGTTCCAGTGCGCAGCATGCCCCTGCGCCTGCGCTGCAAATCCAGCCAGGGCTAAGGTCGCCACCGAGAATACTTTTAGAAAATTGATCGCAAAGGACATGGCCATTTTTTGGTAATTTAATCGGATACCTGAGCCATCATAGGCTGCGCTGCGAAATTCGCAATGCGACAATGATTCGCCAATCCAAGCCGCCTGATACCCTACGCCATGACCGACACACACACGCTGACGATCACCGCATCCGACGGGCACCGCTTCGATGCCACGCTTTACCCGACGGCCGACGCCAGCGCGCCGGTGCTGATCTTTCTCGCGGCACTGGGCACGCCAGCGCACGTCTACGGGCGACTGGGACGCGAGATGATCCAGCATGGCGTGCAGCTTTGCGCAGCCGACTGGCGCGGCATCGGCAGCAGTTCGATCCGGGCCGGACGCGCCAGCGACTTTGGCTACCGCCATCTGATCGAGTTCGACCTGGCCGCCCTGATCGAGACCGTGCGGCAACGTCTGCCGAAAGCGCCAATCTGGCTTGGTGGCCATAGCCTGGGGGGCCAGTTGTCGCTGTTGCGCGCTGCCGCCCAACCTGATGGCATCGCCGGCGTGGTCATGGTCGCCAGCGGCAGCGTGCATCTGCCGGCATACTCATGGAAGTTGCGCCTGGGCGTCGGTTCGCTGGCATTTATGTCCAGCCTCATCGGTCCAGTGCTGGGCTATTTCCCGGGCGGGCGCGTCGGCTTTGGCGGGCGCGAAGCCGCCGGCCTGATGCGCGACTGGAGCCGCGTCGCCGTGTCGGGCCGCTACCGTCCGGACGGATCAAACATCGACTATGAACGCGCGCTGCGCTCGCTCACGCTGCCGGTACTGGCACTGACCTTCACCGGCGATCACTGGTCACCGGCCGCGACGGCACAAGCCCTGCTGCGCAAGCTGCCGCCCGGCACACCGGTGCACTGGCATTGGGACCCGACGCATACCGCCGGTGTGGTGATCGATCATTACATCTGGCTCAAGCAGCCGGCCCTGGTCGCACCGGCCGTAGCGAAACACATTTCGCAATTGACGCGGACGCCGCAAGCGGCAAGCGCCGACGCTGCACCGACGTCATGAAGTTGCAAACCTTGCTGCGCCATTTCTTCCTGCTGCTGGCCGTGCTGGGCAGCGTGGCGACGCCGGCGCTGGCCGAGCCCGACGAGCAGGCGCTGGGCAAGGCGCCGGGCTACCCGCTGGGCAGTACATCTACAACTGGTATGCCGTGCCGTATCGCGTGGCTTCCTGGTCCGCACTGGACAAAGTGCCCGGCATCCTGACCCGGCCGGTAGAGCGCGCCGCTACCGCCAGAACCCTGCCGAAGGCGGTCAACGCCCCCACCATCCGCTACCGCCACCGCAACCTGGGCTACACGCTCGACGACTACCTGGAGCACCAGCGCATCACCGGTCTGCTGATTCTCAAGAACGGCGAGATCGTCACTGAGCGCTACCGCTACGGTCGCAGCGAGGATGCACGCTTCCTGTCCTTTTCCATGGCGAAAAGCGTCACCTCGCTGCTGATCGGCATTGCCGTCGCGCACGGTGCAATTGCGTCGCTCGACGACACGGCAGCCAAATACGTCAAGGACCTGGACGGTAGCGCCTATGGCAACACGTCCATCCGGCACCTGCTGCGTATGAGTTCGGGCCTGCGCTTCACGGAACGCTACGACGGTCAGGACGACGTGGCGCGCCTGTCGCGCAGCGCGGCAAGCGGCAATCCGAGCGTGCTCAGCGTGTTGCGCTCCATCACGGAGCGCCACGCCGCTGCGGGTGAAAAATTTGTTTATGCCAGCGCCGAAAGCGAAGTGCTGGGGCGGGTGCTGGCCGCCGCCACCGGGCGCAGCCTGGCCGACCTCAGCACCGAATGGCTATGGCAACCGATGGGGGCTGAGAACAATGCCTTCTGGCGCACCAGCACCGACGGGCAGGAAATGGCTGCCGGCGCCTTCAACGCATCGCTGCGCGACTGGGGCCGCCTGGGCTTGCTACTGGCCAACGACGGCAGGGTTGGCACGCAGCAAATCGTGCCACTTGAGTACCTGCTCGATGCCACCGATGCGGCGCGCCAGCCGGCTGCCTTTTCGCCCTACCACGCAACGCAGAGTTTTGGCTACGGCTACCAGTTCTGGCTGCATCCGCTGCGCGAGCGCAGCTTCGGCCTGCAGGGTGTGCATGGGCAATCCGTGTTTGTGCAGCCGGCCAACGGCATCGTGATGGTGCAGACCGCCGTTTACACCCGTGCCAATGGCCTGCAAGACCCCGAGCCCTATGCCGAGCGTGCATCCTTCTGGCTCGGCGTGCTGCAATCGCTCGGCGGCAGCACGCAACGCTATTGATGGCCGGGCCGGTTCAGGAACTTCCACACTGCATCCCGGTGCTCGCTGCTGGTGTAGCAGATGCCTTGCACCTGGCTGCCCTGGGCCAGGACCTGATTCGTCGAGATCTCAAAGCTCTGGTTCAGAATCGATTTGCTCAACGCCAGCGCCATCGCTGAACCCTTGAACAATTCGCTGGCCCAGGCCTGCGCATCGGCCAGCAGCGCTTCGGTACTGCTCATGCGGTCAATGATGCCGAGCGCGAGCGCCTCCTGCCGGAAATTGTTCTAGAACAGCCCCGAAATCCGGCCTTCGTCATCGATGTCGATGCGCGACGATGCTGGCTCTTTGGGCAGGCCCGGCATGGTCATGATGTCGCCGCAAATCATCACCACAAACTCGGCGCCCGCTGCCAGGCGCACCTCGCGAACATTCACCATGTGGCCACTCGGTGCCCCGCGCAGCAGCGGGTCGGTCGAGAACGAATACTGGGTCTTGGCCACGCACACCGGGTAATGGCCAAAACCATCCTTTTGCAACTGCGCAATTTTGTTGCGCACGGCCGAGTCGGCCGAGATGTCGGAGGCACCGTAGATCTTGGTGGCAATGGCCTTCATCTTGTCCCACAGGCTGTCTTCGTCCGCGTAGACAAAACGCATGTGGGCCGTTCCCGACTCGGCCATCTTGACCACCGCGTGCGCCAATTCCTCGGCACCGGCCGAACCGTCGGCCCAGTGCCGGCAGACCACCACCTGCACACCCTGACGGTCCATGTGCCGGCGCAGCACGGCCAGTTCGGCTTCGGTGTCCGACGTGAAGTGATTGAGCGCCACGATGCAGGGCAGACCATAGCGATGCCGGATGTTCTCGACGTGGCGCTCCAGATTAACCAGGCCTTTTTCGACCGCCGCCACATTGGGCACTGAGAACTCTGCCGGCGCCACGCCACCGTGCGCCTTGAGTGCGCGCAGCGTGGCGACAATGACGGCCACGTCCGGGCGCAGACCCGACTTGCGGCACTTGATGTCGATAAACTTTTCGGCACCGAGATCGGCGCCAAAGCCAGCCTCGGTCACCACGTAGTCACCGAGCTTCAAGGCGGCCTGCGTGGCAGTAACCGAATTGCAGCCGTGTGCGATGTTGGCAAAGGGGCCGCCGTGGATGATGGCCGGGTTGTTCTCCAGCGTCTGCACCAGGTTCGGCTTGATCGCGTCCTTGAGCAGCGCTGCCATCGCGCCCTGGGCCTGCAGGTCGCTGGCGCGAATCGCAGTGAGGTCGCGCCGGTAGCCGACGATGATGTTGGCCAGGCGCGCCTTCAAGTCCTTGCGCGAGGTCGCCAGACAAAAAATCGCCATGACCTCGGAGGCGACGACGATGTCGAAACCATCTTCGCGCGGAAAGCCGTTGCTCGATCCGCCGAGCGAAATCACGGTGGAGCGCAGGGCACGGTCGTTCATGTCCATAACACGGCGCCAGACAATGCGGCGCGAATCAAAGCGCAGCGTGTTTCCGTGATGGATGTGGTTGTCGATCAGTGCCGCCAACAGGTTGTGCGCCAGCGCAATGGCATTGAAGTCGCCGGTGAAATGCAGGTTGATGTCTTCCATCGGCACCACCTGCGCATAGCCGCCCCCCGCAGCGCCGCCCTTCATGCCGAACACCGGACCAAGCGAGGGTTCGCGCAGCGCAATCACGCAGCGCTTGCCGATGCGGTTCAGGGCGTCGCCGAGCCCGACCACCGTGGTGGTCTTGCCCTCACCGGCTGCGGTAGGGCTGATGGCTGTCACCAGCACCAGTTTGCCGTTGGGTCCGGTCTGCTGGTTCAACCAGGCCAGATCGATCTTGGCCTTGTAATGACCGTAGGGCTCCAGCGCCTGCGCCGGAATACCGAGGCGTTGCTGCGCCATCTGCAGAATCGGTTGAAGTGTTGCCGCCTGGGCGATTTCAATGTCGGAGAGAGCCATCGTTGATCCATTTATTGTTCTGGGTTGCCCGCTTGCGTCACAGGAAAAGGCACGCTGTGCAAACACCTGTCTGCAACTGTAATCCGATCTGCTATGCTACACATGATAACGTTTACATTTGATCCTTATCCAGCGACAATCGAAACCAGATGAGTACCGATTTTCAGTTTCCGTCGTCATTTCTATGGGGTAGCGCAACCTCGGCCTACCAGATCGAGGGCTCGCCTTTGGCAGACGGCGCCGGTGCCAGCATCTGGCACCGCTTTGCCCACACGCCGGGCCGGATTAGCAATGGCGACACCGGCGACATGGCCTGCGACCACTACCGGCGTTTCGAGTCCGACATCGCTCTGATGCAGCAATTGGGCATGCAGGCCTACCGCTTCAGCATCGCCTGGGGTCGCGTCCTGCCCGACGGCACCGGGCGTGTCAACCCGAAGGGCCTGGACTTTTACGAGCGCCTGGTCGATTGCCTGTTGGCGCATGGCATCCAACCGATGGCAACGCTATACCACTGGGATCTGCCGGCCGCGCTGGACAACCGCGGCGGCTGGCTCAACCCCGACATCGCACACTGGTTTGCCGACTACGCGACGCTGATGTACCGCCGGCTCGACGACCGCGTCAAGCTCTGGTGCACGCTCAATGAGCCCTGGGTTGTGACCGACGGCGGTTATCTGTACGGCACGATGGCACCGGGGCACCGCAACCGTTTTGAGGCGCCGATTGCATCGCACCACCTGATGCGCGCCCACGGCGCTGCGGTGCAGGCCTACCGGGCTGTCGGGCAGCATCAGGTCGGCCTGGTGGTGAACATCGAACCCAAGTACCCAGCCTCCGACAGGCAGGCCGATCTGGCGGCAACACAACGCGCCGACGCTTATATGAACCGGCAGTACCTCGACCCTGCCTTCTTCGGACACTACCCCGAGGAAATGGGTGCGATCTTCGGCGACGCCTGGCCCGAGTGGCCGCAAGCCGATTTCGACCTGATCAAGCAGCCGATTGATTTTCTGGGCGTCAACTACTACACGCGCAGCGTCAACCAGCACGATGAAAACGCCTGGCCGGTCAAGGCCGCGCCGGTCCGACAGGCGCAAGCAACCATCACCGAAACCGGATGGGAGGTCTACCCGCAGGGCTTGACCGACACCCTGCTTTGGCTGAAGAACCGCTACGGCAACATTCCCTTGTACATCACGGAAAACGGCTCTGCCTTTTACGATCCGCCGGTGGCCGAAGGTGGGCAGCTGAGCGATCCGCTGCGTGTGAACTACTTGCAACAGCACCTGAAGG
Organism: uncultured beta proteobacterium; assembly: GCA_903920695.1. Classification (GTDB taxonomy): domain Bacteria; phylum Pseudomonadota; class Gammaproteobacteria; order Burkholderiales; family Burkholderiaceae_C; genus Rhodoferax. Next base: position 2,885 of record CAIXNB010000163.1, on the reverse strand, counting down.
CGATCCATCAGGCCATTGCCCAGGGTGTCAACCTGCGCGGCTATTTCGCCTGGTCGCTGCTGGACAACCTGGAATGGGCACACGGCTTCTCCAAGCGCTTCGGCCTGGTCCACGTCAACTTGCAAACACAGGAGCGCACGCCCAAAGCCAGCGCCCATTTTTACGCAAACGTCATCGCATCGAACGGGCGCGTGCTCAATGCGGGCCCAGAACAAGCAATTTCGTAAAACAAAGCAACACAATGTCAGTCACACACACTGCCTCCGAAGGCCCGACTCCGCTGTGGCTTCACAACGCGGACTGCCGCGTATTTCTGAACGCTCGCGGCGCGGGCTTCTCGGCCTACGGCGACTACCTGCTCACCGCCTGGAGCCCTGACAGCGTCGGAGAACGCGGTGGCTGGTACCTGTACCTGCGCGATCTCGATGAACAGCAGTTCTGGAGCGCCTCGGCATCGCCGATGGCAGGGCAGGATGTGGGCCATGTCACGGCCAGCGGTGGCGTGGCCAGCATCCAGCGCGAACACCACGGCATCGCCTCGGTGACAGACCTGTGCCTGAGCCCTGATGCGGCGCTTGAACTGCGCCGACTGCATCTGACCAACACGGGCAACACGACGCGCCGGATCGAAGTCACCAGCTACCTGGAAGTGGTTTTGAACAAGCCGGCCGATTACGCCGGGCATCCGGCGTTTTCCAAACTGTTCGTGCAAACGCAGTGGCATCCGGAACTGCAAGCGCTGCTGGCCAGCCGCCGAGCGCGCGGCAATGCCGAAACGCATCCCTGCCTTGCCATGGCACTACTGGACCAACCGGTCCGCGAATGGGAGAGCGACCGCGCCCGTTTCATCGGCCGTGGCCGCGACTGCAGCGCGCCAGTGGCACTGACCCAGACCGGGGTCCTCAGCGGTACTACCGGCAGCGTGCTCGACCCCGCGCTGGCACTGCGCAGCGTCATCACGCTGGCGCCAGGCGCCAGCGCAAGCCTGTGCTTTGCCCTCGGCGCCGCGCCGGATCGCCAGGCTTTGCTCAATGCCGCTGCAGGCTGGCACGCACTGGATGTACCGGCGCTATTCGAACAGGCCGCACGTACGGCAGCCCCATCTGCCACTGCAGCAGCGGACGACGTCTGGCAGCGCCTGGCCCAGGGTCAAGCGACAAGCGCTCAGACCGCGTCCGCGCAGCCAACACAGTCACCTATTGCGGACGGCACCAGCACCGACCTGGCAGTGGAACCCCTGCGCTTCTTCAATGGCTACGGTGGCTTCAACGCCGACGGCAGCGAGTACGTGATACGCATGCCCTGGCTGGGCGAGGCCGGCCTGAAACTGCCGCCCATGCCCTGGACCAATGTGCTGGCCAATCCGCAGTGCGGCCTGATCGTCAGCGAAAAAGGTGCGGGCGCCATGTGGGCTGGCAACAGCCGCGAGCACCGCCTGACGCCTTGGCGTAACGACCCCATCAGCGACGCCCATGACGACGCCTGGTATGTGCGCGACGATGACACCGGTGCCTTCTGGTCGCCCCTGCCGGGCCCGGCCCCGGCGAGCGCCGACTACGAGGCACGCCACGGTTTCGGCTATTCCACCTGGCATCTGCAGGCACACGAACTGGAACAGACGTGTTGCATGTTCGTGCCGCTGGACGACCCGCTGCGCATCGTTCGCGTGCGCCTCAAAAACACGGGCGACCAAGCGCGCCGCCTCTCGGTCTACGGCTACAACCGCTGGGTGCTGGGCGTCAACCCCGAAGACACGCAGGACGACCTCCATACGCAATTCGACGCTGCCGCGCTTGCCTTGTGCGCGCGCAACCCGCAATCAGGTGCCTATGCCAACAGCGTCGCTTTTGCCGCAGTCGACCAGAGCGAGCGCATGAGTTGGAGCGCGGACCGTGCCTCATTTTTGGGCCAGAGCGGCAGCATGGCGGCGCCGCAAGCGGTGCGCGACGGTGCTGCGCTGAACCAGTCGCTTGGCGCCCAGTCCTGCGCTGCGCTGCGTGTCATGCTCGATCTTGCGCCAGGGCAGACACGCGAGTTGTGCTTCTTCCTCGGTGAAGTCAAGGACGCCGCACAACTGTCACCCCTGCTGGCGCGCTATCGCGAACCCGATGCCATCGACGCCGAATTGCTGCGTGTGCGCAACTTCTGGCGCGAGACCGTGGCTGCTCTGCAAATCGAAACACCGGTGGTGCAAATCGACCTCATGGTCAACGGCTGGCTGCCCTACCAGAACCTGGCCTGCCGCATGTGGGGGCGCACAGCCTTTTACCAGTCGGGTGGCGCCTACGGTTTTCGCGACCAGTTGCAGGACGCGGCCTCGCTCATCTACCTGCGCCCGGACTTGACCCGGCACCAGATCCTGACCAATGCCGCGCACCAGTTCGTCGAGGGTGACGTGCTGCACTGGTGGCACCCGCCCTTGAGCAAAGGCATGCGCACACGCTTTGCCGACGACCTGCTCTGGCTGCCCTATCTCGCCGCTTACTACATCCAGATCACGGGCGACGCATCGGTGCTGCAAGAGTCCGCACGCTTCATCACGGCCGCGCAGTTGGACCCGGACGAAGACGAGCGCTATCTGCAGCCCGAGGACTCAGGACAAAGCGCCGACGTCTACGAGCATTGCTGCCGCGCCATCGACCGCTCCCTGACCAAAGGCGCACATGGCCTGCCCCTGTTCGGCTGCGGCGACTGGAATGACGGCATGAGCCGCGTCGGCCGCGAAGGCAAAGGCGAAAGCGTGTGGATGGGTTTTTTCCTCTACACCATCCTGGGCGACTTTCTGCCCTGGTGCGATGTGCGTGGCGATCAGGCGCGCGCGCACGCCTACCGCGTGTACCGGGCCGAGTTGTTGCAAGCGCTCAACACTGAGGGCTGGGACGGCG